>JAAYXG010000015.1 GCA_012516015.1 Lysobacteraceae bacterium
AGTTAGGAGATGGCAACGGGTTGGGCTGGCGACGGCGCTGTCCAAGATCAGATCGACGCGACCGTGGAAGATGCGGTGAATCGCGCGAAAAGCCGCCTACCGAGCGGCGAGAGCCTGCGTCACTGTGCTGAATGTAGTGCGGAGATCCCGGAAGCGCGTCGGCGAGCGATCCCAGGCGTACGTCTGTGCGTAGCGTGTCAGGAGGCCGAAGACCAAGAAGCCGCGCATTTCAGCGGCTACAACCGCCGGGGTAGCAAGGACAGTCAGCTACGCTAGGCAAGAGCATTCGGGCGGAGACTGCTACGAGCAGAACCAGAGACTGCAACCTGCCCACCGAGATCGCTTTCCAGGGCACTCTATCGATCGATTCAAGCCCGATTGCGCAACGAAGCAACGCCACTCGGTTCATCGCTCCCTTCCACTAGATCCTCCGGAGAGTCATGCGCGCCGTGATGTAACCAGGTATTCCCTCACAGTTCTATTGGGTAAGATCGTCTACCTTAGTCGCGGTGCTTCCATCAAGCTCACGCTCAGGGAAGCCGCTGGCAGCGACTCGAACAACCAATAGCAACTCGAACGGAATGCGTACTCACGTGATTCGCGTCGTCCTTGCGACGATGTGCTTGAGCTCGAATGCAGTCCACGCAGGCACTCCATTGCCTGAGGTCGATATCTCGCCCGCCCGCGCGGCGTCAATCGAAACCGAGGCCGCACGTCAGTTCTGGGTGCTCGCAGGCAAGCCCGATGTGCGTTCCAGCTCGGTCGTCATCTTCGACGAGACCGACGAGGCCGTGCTGTACTCGAAAGATGCGGATCGCGCGCGCTCGATCGCTTCGATTACCAAGCTGATGACCGCCATCGTCGTTCGCGAGGCGAATCTGCCGCTCGACGAGATGATCAAGATCTCGCTCGATGACCGAGACACGGAGAAGGGAACGACCTCACGACTGCTCGTCGGAACGAAACTCACTCGCGGCGATCTGCTGCACCTTGCCCTCATGTCATCCGAGAACCGCGCTGCGCATGCCCTCGGGCGCACGTATCCTGGTGGACTGGTCGAGTTCGTGAAGGCCATGAACGCGAAAGCAAAGGCGTTGGACATGCAGTCCGCGCGTTTCGTGGAGCCGACCGGGCTCTCGAGCGGAAACGTTGCGAGCGCCAACGATCTCGTGAAGCTCGTGCGCGCCGCTGCCGAGGATCCCTTGATTCGAGAGTACTCGACGAGCCCGAGCCACATCGTGGCTGTCGGAAGCGAGCTGTTGGAGTTCAAGAACAGCAATTCGCTCGTGCGGAAAGACGATTGGCATATAGCGCTACAGAAAACTGGCTATACGTCCGAAGCCGGGCGATGTCTCGTGATGACTGCCCTCGTGTAGAAGCGGCCCATCGTCATGATCTTGCTGAACTCGTTCGGCAAGTACACCCGGATCGCGGATGCCAGACGCGTGCGCAATTGGATGGAAGCAAGCTTGCACTCCGAGCAGCTCGCGAGCTCGCCGACACAGGGGAACACCACACCGGCACTTTCCGTGAAGGGAGAAGGCGAGGGAAGAGCAGTTGCTCATTGAGCGGCGGGCAGGTGAGCGCCGTTCGTGTTTTTGCACGCCCGCCGGCATTTCTCGATCGGGCCAAAGATTCCTCTGGCTCTTTCGTGGCCGTCGACTTCCAGCCTTCTCTCGTCAATAAACGCACATCGTCTGCGCGTTCCGGGCGTGAGTAGCGGCGAGCAACCCGCTACACTCTGCGCCCCCTCGACGATCCCGCCGACGCATGACCGTGCAGAGTCCTTCCTCGTCCACGCCGCGCTCTTTCGCCGCGCTTCGCCAGCCAGGCTATCGAGGATTCTTTTTCAGCTCCGCCGGCGCGATGATGGCCGACAACATCGAGCACGTCATCAGCTACTGGGTCATCTTCGAGAAGTTCGAGTCGGCGGCGCTGGCTGGTTTCGCAGTGATCGCGCACTGGCTGCCTTATCTTCTTTTCTCCATCCATGCCGGTGCGCTGACCGATCGCTTCGATGCGCGACGCGTGATTCAAGCCGGCATGCTGCTCTTCATGGCGGTGTCGCTCGCGTGGGGAATATTGTTCTACACCGATACGCTCGAGATGTGGCACGCAATGGTCTTGCTCGTGCTGCACGGTGTTGCGGGCGTGCTGTGGAGTCCGGCATCGCAGGTGCTCCTGCATCACGTCGTTCCGCTCGAGAGCTTGCCGAGCGCTGTGCGCTTGAACGCCACCGCGCGCCAGCTCGGGCTGCTTGCCGGGCCGGCAGTCGGCGGCGTCATCCTCCTTACGATGGGGCCGATCTACGGCATCTTGTTCAACGCGCTGCTTTATCTACCGACGTTTCTCTGGCTGATGAAGGCGCCCTACGATCGCGCCGCACATCCGCCGGGTCCCCGTGCGCTCGTCGGCTTTCGCGACATCGCGGACACGTTGAAGCAAGTCGCGGGGCACCGCACGCTCGCTGCGATGATTATCCTCGCGGGCGCCGCCTCGCTGTTCATCGGTAATGCCTATCAGGCACAAATGCCGGCGTTCGCGCACGATCTTGGCCAGCTGGATGCGGACTTGTACTACAGCATGTTGTTGGGCGCGGATGCCGCGGGAGCGCTTACCGCCGGGTTGATCCTCGAAAGCCGAGGCTTACTGCCACCTCGATCGCGAACCGCTTTCGTGCTTGCCATCGTGTGGTGCTGTGCGCTGGCGGGTTTCGCGCTCTCGCCGTTCTACGTGCTCGCACTCGTGCTGCTCTTCGCTGCCGGCTTTGCCGAGCTGTCGTTCAACTCCATGGCGCAGACGCTCGTGCAGCTCAATGCGCCATCCGATATTCGGGGTCGCGTCATCGGCGTCTTTACCATGTCCTCGCTCGGCCTGAGAACGTTCAGCGGTGTGTCGGTCGGGCTGGTCGGCAGCCTCGTCGGCATCCACGCGGCGCTTGCCGCGAGCGCGGCGACGCTCATGCTGCTGAGTCTCAGCCTACTACTGTTCGTCCCGCGCCGTACAAGCTCGTGATTCGTGACTCGCGGATGGCAAGAAGGCGTGTCACGACGACGCTAGATGCGCAGCCCATGCTGGGGCGCTGCATCTTCAAGGATGGTCTTTGCGATGATGTGGCGATGCGAGCGGTCATTCGCTCGGAATGAATGGAACGGCATTCAGACATGAAGACGCGAGCAGAGAGGCCCACGATCGTTCTGGCAACATTCGGAACCGCTGGAGATGTTCACCCCTTTCTCGCGGTTGCGCTTGCGCTCAAGGCGCGAGGTTGTATGCCAATCGTCGCCGCCGCGCAGGAGTATCGCGCCAAAGTCGAAGGTGAGGGGGTGCGCTTTCAGCGCATGCGTCCGGACATCTCGACACTCGGGTTGCGCTTGGGCATGAGCGAGCGCGAAATCGCGCGCACCGCAGCGAAACGGCCTGATTTCATCGTGAGAGAGCTTGTGCTTCCGCACTTGCGCGAGTACTACGAAGACGTCCTGACGGTCGTTCGCGATGCCGACATGACCGTCACGCACTCCATCGCGTACGGGGCGCAGCTCGCGGCGGAAAGGTGCAATGTGCCGCGGATCAGCGTGGTATTGCAGCCGATGATCTTCTTCTCGGTCTATGACCCGCCGATTATCGCAACGGTGCCGAGGTTGTCGCGCTGGATCTATGGACGTGGTCGTACGTGGACGCGCGCAGCGTTTGCGCTCAGTAAACGGCTCGCGCGTGATTGGGTGAAGCCGATCGAATTGTTTCGGCGGGAGATCGGGTTACCCGAGTCAGACAAGAATCCGCTCTTCGCAGGCCAATTCTCGCCGCTTGGTACTCTCGCGCTGTACTCGCCGTTGTTCGGCCCGCTTCAACCAGACCATCCACCGAACACGGAGATCGCGGGTTTCGCGTTCTACGACGGCGACTCCGCAATGCGTGACGAGTCGCTCCAGTGCTTTCTCGCCAACGGCGAGCCACCGATCGTGTTCACTCAGGGCACATCTGCCGTGCACGATGCAGACGTCTTCATTCGCGAAAGCCTTGCAGCGGTCAAGTCGATCGGGTGTCGTGCGGTCTTCGTGTTGGACGATCAACGTGCTCGCGAGTGGCGTGCGTGGGCCACGCCCTCGATCCTGATAACAGGATATGCCGCGTACTCCGATCTCTTTCCACAGGCCAGAATCATCGTGCATCACGGCGGGATGGGCACGACGGCTCAAGCGCTGAGAGCCGGGCGCCCGCAGTTGATCGTTCCTTATCTGGTCGACCAACCCGACAACGCCGCGCGCGTAGAGCGTCTCGGCTGCGGCCGCGCGGTCGAGCAGGCAAGATACGAGCGCACACGCGTCGCGAAGGAGATCCGAACGCTGATCGAAGACGCCAATTACGCGAGAAAGGCACGCGAAGTGGCTGCGGTTATCTCTATGGAGCGGGGTGCGGATAGGGCGGCGGATTTTATCGTTGAGCGCTTGGCCAAAGCGCACGACGCGAAAGAGCCCGGGCAGGTGAATGAGGCGGAACGTTAGGGCGATTTGGAGCGCGTACGTTTGCCGCGGCACGCGATCGCGGAGCTTGACCGCTTCACGCACTTGCGCGGTCTGGCACCTGTACGGTGAGTCCGGCCAACGTGCGCGGCAGCTGGCGCTGCCGCGCACGAGCAGTGGATCAATGGCCGCTTGCAGCCGCGCCCTCCGCTAGCGCCACCGGCCGATATCCACCTCGCGTCTTGAAGTAGAAGAGCAACGCGAGAAAGCCGAACAGCATGATCGCCGGGAAGATCGTGATCTTCGCGAGCGCGCCTTGTTTCGCCGCGCGCTCTACCGCGCGGACCTCGGCTTGTTGTTCCGACGGCAATAGCGCGACCTTGTCAGCATCGACCGCCGCATAGCTGCCCAAGAAATAGCTGTCTTCGCGAGCGATCTCACTGTACACACCGGGCACCTTCGCTTCGATTGCAGTCTGCGCCGAGCGCTCCTGCATGTAGCCGATCAAGGGGCCTCCGATGACGCCGGCGGTCAACATGCCGATACCCGCGATCGCGTTGATCGTCAGCGCGCCGCCGCGCGGAGACTGCTCCGAGGCGAGCCCGATCATCGTCGGCCAGAAGTATGTCTTCGCAACGCCGTAGACCGTGGCCGCCGCAAAGACGAAGAACAAGCCCGAGGCGAACGACAGCAGGTATAGGCCGACGATCGCGAGGCTCGCGCAGATCGCGAGCAACCCGAGCGGCGTGAATGCCCGTACGAGCGGTCCTGCAAAGAATCGAAGGACCATCATGAGCGCGGAGGTGTACACCAA
>JAAYXG010000177.1 GCA_012516015.1 Lysobacteraceae bacterium
CGGGGATGGACGTGCAGCGCTCGTCGATTAGCTGCATGGCATCGGGCTGGCAAGAATAGAAGGCACGTTGGTGACAGATCCGAACACGTCAGCGAATGATTATGGCGCATTCTTCTGCTCGAACCACGAGCAGAACCACCTTTGGCTTCCGGGCACGTTCTTGCGACGAGCTAGCGCGACAATAAACGCGCCCATTCTGGCCAGCAGCCCAGAGCCCAGAGCCCAGCCCTAGCGCATGGCTTCCCCCTTCGATACCGCTCCTCGCAGCGTTTGTATTCTGCGTCTCTCTGCGATCGGCGACACCTGCCACGTGCTGCCTGTCGTGCGCACGCTGCAGCGAGCATGGCCGAAGACGTCGTTTACTTGGATCATCGGACGCGTGGAAGCGAAGCTGCTCGGCCATATTCCGAACATCGAGTTCATCGTCGTCGACAAGTCGCGCATGTGGAGCTCATACCGGGCGTTGCGCGAGGCGCTGCGCGGGCGCCAGTTCGACGTGCTCATGCACATGCAAGTGTCCTTGCGTGCGAGCGTACTGTCCACGGCCGTTCGCGCACCGATCAAACTCGGCTTCGATCGCAAGCGCGCGCGCGAGCTGCAATGGATGTTCACGACCAACCGCTTGCGTCCCGCGGATAGGCAACACGTGCTGGATTCGCTCTTCGGCTTCGCGGAAAAATTCCACGTCTACGACAAAGTGCTGCGCTGGGACATCCCGATCCCTGACGCCGCTCACGCCTATGCGCGGAAGGTCATCGCGGACGGCGAAAAAGCGATCATCATCAGCCCTTGCTCCAGTCATCCGCTCCGCAACTGGCGGGCCGAGTACTATGCTCAAGTCGCCGACTACGCCGCGAGCGCGCTCGGATTCAAGGTCGTGCTGTGCGGCGGGCGCAGCGATCTCGAGCGTCAGATGGGCAGCGAGATCGAGCGCCGGATGCAGCAGCCTTGTCTCAACAAGATCGGCCAGGACACGTTGCTCGAGTTTCTCGCGACGCTACAGCGGGCGACGCTATTGATCACACCTGATTCCGGCCCCGCACACATGGCAACGGCCGTCGGCACGCCCGTCGTCGGCCTCTACGCCGCCACGAACCCCGCACGCAGCGGCCCGTATCTGAGCCGTCAATGGTGCGTAGACAAGTACGATGTTGCCGCGCGCCGCCTGTTGGGCAAACCGGCCTCCGAGATTCCCTGGACGACGAAGATCGAGCAACCCGGCGTCATGGACCTCATCACGCCGGACGACGTGATCAAGAAACTCCACTCGCTGCTACTCGCCCTCGCGCGCAAGCGATAGGGCGTGGTGCAAGCCAATCTCGTCAAGCACGCAAAGCGCGCAACCTTCTAGATGCCCCAATAGCCAAGTCGCGCACGCGCTTGCAGCCTTCGGCCGAGGTTGAGCGGCTTGTGCTTCAGCCCCGCCCGGCCCTGCTCGAGCGCCGAGCGCGTTGCATCCAGCACGCGTTCGCTCGAGCGGCCGTCGCGATACGGATGGATGTTGCGAGCATATGCCTCGATCGCGGCCTTGAGCGCATCGGGGAGCTCGAACGCACGACATATGGCAGGCTCCACGTCCTCGACCCGCTCGACGTTCAGAAGATGCGGCCCCGGCCGTGTATTGCGGAACGTGACCACCGGTTTGTGCAGCATCAAGAATTCGGGCACGACCGAGGACGTGTCCGAGAGCAGTACGTTCGCGCGCGCATAGAGCTGCAGGATGTCATCCGTTTCCACGAAGCGGACGTTCGGCCCCTCCAGCGCGCGATAGCTCTGAACGACGTCGGCCGCCATCTTCGGATGGAGCGTCAGCAGCCACTGCCATTCTCCTTTCGCCGCGAGCTGCGCGATCGTCTCGCGC
>JAAYXG010000178.1 GCA_012516015.1 Lysobacteraceae bacterium
TCTTGCATCGTGCTCGTTCGGCATGACGACGATTGTCCGTTCAGTCTTTTCCTCAGCCGTCGATCATTCAGAGCGCATGCGGCATCGGCGCGCATTAGCGCGCAGTGTGCGTAATTCGATGGACGTCGTTTCGTTTTCCGTGAGATCGATTTCCTCTCGCTGCGTTGCATTGCGCGATCACATTACTGCGCAACCGCGATAGCGATCGCGTAATGGCGAGCGTTGTCAATTCGGCTGATGCAACGATTTGATGTTTCTGCGCAACGATTACGTGAGCAAAATTCGAGATTTATTGGCAAAAACACAAACTTTAATTGTCTGAGTATTGACGAGAAAAAGACGCGGTGGTTAAGTACCCGCCGCTTCGAAAAATCGCCGCGCTCAGCGGCATGTCCAAGGGGAGAATGTATGTCGAGAAGAAACGTGGCGCTTGCAGGTACTTCAACCTTGCTGGCGCTCGCAATCAGTGCGCCGCTCGCAGCGCAGGAGAGTGCTTCGTTGCCGGGTGCGGCCGGGGAGCTCGAGGAAATCGTCGTCACCGGTATTCGCGGGTCGCTGCAACGCAGCCTCGATATCAAGCGTGAAGCATCGGGCGTCGTCGACGTCATCACCTCCGAGGACATCGGTAAGTTCCCGGATTCCAACGTTGCTGCATCTTTGCAGCGCGTCCCCGGTGTGTCGATTCAGCGCTCGGGCACGCGCGGCGAGCCGACCGGCATCACGGTGCGCGGCTTCGGCGGCGACTTCAACGAAACGCTGTTCGACGGTCGGCGCATCTCCACCGCCGCAGGCGGACGCTCGGTCGATTTCAGCACGGTCGGCGCGGATTTCGTCGGCGCGATGCACATCCTGAAAACGCCGGACGTCACGCTGTCGACCAGCTCGATCGGCGCTACGGTGAACATTCTGTACCCGAAGCCGTTCGACGAGCTCGGAACGCGCTTCGTGACGAGCGCATCCGGTTCGATGCAAGACGAAGCCGGAAAGGTCGTTCCGACCGCGGGTGCATTGTTCAGCACGACCTTCGCGGACGACACGATGGGTTTCCTGGCGGACGTCATCTACACCGAGCGCGAGACGGATACGAATCGCGTGTTCGTGTCGGGCTGGAACGGCGGCCGTTTCGCGCCTTGCCAGCTCACCGCGGACTGCGGCCCTGGTGAGCTCGACGACTCGAACAAGACGATCGTCGGCTGGTGGCAGCAGCAGTTCGGCGCAGAACAGTCGCAGGTGAACGACGAGCGCATCGACGGTCGTATCGCTTTCCAGTGGCGCCCGGCGGACAACGTCCTGCTCACGATCGACGACAACTACTCGCGCCAGAAGATCACGACGGAAACCTACGGATTCGCGCTCTGGTTCGGTAAAGACGACCTGCGCAACCTGCAACTCGACAACAACGGTACCGTCGTCGACTTCCGGCAGGCGGGCACGCCGATGGATCTGAACGCTGGTGTAAACAACCAGCACATCGAGACGAATCAGATCGGTGCCAACCTCAAGATCGACGTCACCGAGAACTTGCACTTCGACATCGACGCGTCGTACGCGAAGAGTAAGTCGAACCCCGATGCGAACCATCGCAATGATGGTGCGAACATCGGATACGGCGGCACGCTTGGCACGACCTTGGGAGTGCGCGTCCTGGGCGACAGCAGCGACACGCTGCCGCAGCTCACGACGTTCGGCCCGAACGGCGATACGTCGCGTTATCTCGATCCTTCGATCATCGGCTCCCACGTTCTCGTGCGCACGCAGCAGCAGAACACGGATACGATCAAGCAGGCTCGCTTCACGACGACTTACGAGCAGGAAGGTATGCGGCTCGACGTCGGTGTAGCGTACCTGGATGACAACTTCACGCTGCAGAACCGCAATACCTTCGCCAACAACTTCTGGCAGGCATACTCGGGTTATGGTGCTCCGTCGGGCCGCAGCTCGGGCGTGCTGATCCCTGAAAGCATGTATCGCGGCACGATCGGTACGGGAGGATTCATTCCTGGGTTCTCGGGCGGAGGCGCTTTACCGCCATCGCTTCTCGTGTATAGCCCGTACGATCTTTACAGCTTCCTCGAGGGGTTGGGCAATCCGCAAACCCAAACGATCGACGGCTTCAACTACGGATGCTGTGACTACACGGGCTCGCTCGACCTCGCGCTCGATCCGGGCAGCGTTCAGGACATTACCGAGAAGACGTTCTCCGCGTTCATTCGTGCGAACTTCACAGCTGAGATCGGCGACATGCCGTTCCATTTCAGTGCCGGTTTGCGTAATGAGCGGACGGATGTCACTTCTTCGGGTCAAGGCCGCGTACCCATCCTGCTGACGCAAAGCGAAGCGGATCCGACGTTGTTGACGACGACCTTCTCCGAGACGCAGCCGATCACGACGAAGAGCGATTACTCGTACCTCTTGCCGAGCTTGAGCACGAAGTTGGAAGTCACGCCTGACGTGCATCTGCGTTTTGCGGCGTCTCGTACGCTGACGCGTCCGGCGATCAACTTCCTGACGCCGGTACTGAACGTGGGTGCGCTGCCGCGAGTGGGTGCGCTTACGGCGAACGGCGGTAATCCCGCGCTCAAGCCGTACCTGTCGGATAACTTCGACTTCGCGGTCGAGTGGTACTACCA
>JAAYXG010000016.1 GCA_012516015.1 Lysobacteraceae bacterium
CGGCCACGCCGCCGCTTCCGCGAGATCAGGCGGAGGTGCTGCGTCTCGCGCGCGAGATCGGTTTCCCGGTCATGCTCAAGGCGAGCTGGGGCGGCGGCGGTCGCGGCATGCGCATCGTCGAGAAGGAAGCGGACCTCGAGGAAATGGTTGCCACGGCACGCCGTGAAGCGAAGGCGGCATTCGGCAACGATGAGGTTTATCTCGAGAAGCTCGTGCGCCGCGCGCGGCATATCGAAGTGCAGCTGCTCGGCGATGCGTACGGCACGCTGGTGCACTTGTTCGAGCGCGATTGCACCGTGCAGCGGCGCAATCAAAAGGTGATCGAGCGCGCGCCGGCGACCTTCTTCACCGAGGAGCAGCGCGAAGCTCTCTGCGAGGAGGCGCTCAAGATCGGTCGGGCCGTCAACTATCTGAACGCGGGCACGGTCGAGTTCCTGCAGGATGCGGATACAGGCAAATTCTATTTCATCGAGGTCAATCCGCGGATCCAAGTCGAGCATACGGTGACCGAGGCGGTGACGGGGATCGACATCGTCCGGGCGCAGATCCGCATCGCGGAGGGGGCGCGCATCGGGGCACCGGACAGCGGCGTACCCGAGCAGAAGGACATCCGGCTGTACGGTTACGCCATGCAGTGTCGCGTCACGACCGAGGATCCGGAGAACAATTTCATTCCGGACTACGGCCGCATCACGGCCTACCGAAGCCCCGCGGGCTTCGGCATTCGTCTCGATGCCGGTACGGCGTATAGCGGCGCGATCATCACGCGCTACTACGATTCGCTGCTCGTCAAAGTGACGGCGTGGTCTCCGACGCCGCACGAGACGATCGCGCGCATGCATCGCGCGCTGTGGGAATTCCGCGTGCGCGGTGTCGTGACGAATCTGCGCTTCCTCGATCAGCTCATCATGCATCCGCAGTTCGCCTCCGCGGAGTACACGACGAAGTTCATCGATCAGACACCGGAGCTGTTTCGCTTCCCGCGCAAGCGCGACCGCGCGACACGCCTGCTCAACTTCATCGGCGATGTCATCGTCAACGGCAATCCCGAAGTGAAAGGGCGGCCGCGGCCGGCACGCCTTACGGCGCCGCGGCTACCGAAGGTGCCGCTCGGCAAGCCGACACCGGGTACGAAGCAGAAGCTCGACGAGCTCGGGCCCGAGAAGTTCGCGAACTGGATGCTAGAGCAAAGGCGTGTTCTGCTAACTGACACGACGATGCGCGATGCGCATCAATCGCTTCTCGCGACCCGCTTTCGAACCTACGACATGAAGGCGATTGCGCCGTACTACGCGCAGCTCCTGCCGGATCTGTTCTCGGTCGAGTGCTGGGGCGGTGCGACCTTCGATGTCGCGATGCGGTTTCTCGGCGAATGTCCTTGGGAGCGTCTGCACGACTTCCGTGAAGCGATGCCGAACCTGCTGCTGCAAATGTTGCTGCGTTCGGCCAACGGTGTCGGCTACACGAACTATCCCGACAACGTCGTGCAGTATTTCGTGCAGCGGGCGGCCGAGTCGGGCATCGACTTGTTTCGCGTTTTCGATTCGCTCAACTGGGTCGAGAACATGCGCGTTGCAATCGACGCCGTGCGCGGCACCGGCAAACTGTGCGAGGCGGCGATCTGCTACACGGGGAATCTGTCGGATCCGAACGAGAAGAAGTACGACCTCAAGTACTACGTCGAGCTCGCCCGGCAACTCAAGAAGGCTGGTGCGCACATTCTCGGCATCAAGGACATGGCCGGCCTCTGCCAGCCGCGGGCGGCTTACACGCTCGTCAAGGCGCTCAAAGAAGAAGTCGGAATGCCCGTGCACTTCCACACGCACGATACGAGCGGCATTGCAGCGGCGAGCGTGCTGGCCGCAATCGCGGCCGGCGCCGATGCGGTCGACGGCGCGATGGACGCGATGAGCGGACTCACTTCGCAGCCGAACCTCGGCTCGATCGTCGAATCGTTGCGCTACGGCGAGCGCGACACGGGCATCAACGCGGAGAATCTCCGCGCGTTATCGGGCTATTGGGAGCAGGTGCGCCATTGTTACGCGGCGTTCGAGAGCGATCTGCGCTCCGGCGCGTCCGAAGTGTACGTGCATGGCATGCCGGGCGGTCAGTTCACGAACCTGCGCGAGCAGGCGCGCGCCCTCGGTATCGACGATGCGCGCTGGCCGGAGGTCGCGCGAGCGTACGCAAAGGTCAATGAGCTGTTCGGCGACATCGTCAAGGTGACGCCGACCTCGAAGGTCGTCGGCGACATGGCGCTGATGATGGTCACGAGCGGATTGACCGCAGAACAGGTCCTCGATCCGAACACGGAAATCGCGTTTCCGGAGTCGGTCGTCTCGTTCTTCAGAGGCGATCTCGGCCAACCGTACGGCGGATTCCCAAAGGCGCTGCAGAAGAAGGTCCTCAAAGGGGCGAAACCGCTCTCGGCACGACCGGGCGAAGTGTTGCCGCCGACGGATCTCGAGAAGGCGCGCTCGGAGGCGGAGTCGAAGACGTGGCGCGAGATCACGGACGACGAGCTCGCGGCGTATCTCATGTACCCGAAGGTCTTCATCGACTACATGCAGAGGCGTCTCGACTATGGTCGCGTGAGCGTCCTGCCGACGCCGCTTTTCTTCTACGGTATGGAGCCGGGCGAGGAGATCAGCTTCGACATCGATCGCGGTAAGACGCTGATCGTCCGCTTCGTCGCCACGAGCGAGGCGTATGACGACGGCACGCGGACCGTGTTCTTCGAGCTCAACGGTCAGCCGCGTTCCGTCAAAGTGCCGGATCGCACCCACGTCGCCGTGAAGCCGCCGCGGCGAAAGGCGGACCCAGGCAATCCCACGCACGTCGGTGCGCCGATGCCGGGTACGATCGCGACGGTCGCGGTAACGCAGGGCGCGAAAGTCGCGCGCGGCGACGTGCTGATCACGATAG
>JAAYXG010000179.1 GCA_012516015.1 Lysobacteraceae bacterium
GATTCGGTCCGCATCCAGGCGTCGGGCTCCCAGGCTCACCGAACTTGAGCCAGCCCGCGCGCTGCCGATCGTCTTCGATTTCGCTCGGCAGCTCGATGTAATAGGCCGAGCTCAACCAACCCTGCGGATGAACGTGGTTCAGGTGAAAGCCGCGCGGCGCAAGCCGCACCGACCAAGAGCCTGCGATGCGGTAGTGCTGCGCTCGTCGTCGATCGGTCGGGTGATCGCTGTTGCCGTACAAGCGCGAGATATAGTCGCGAATGGGTGCGTCGATCATCGCGAAGAATGCCGCGATCGTCGGATCCTCTAGCGGTAGATTGCGTTCGGTCTGAGTGCCGCCGCGAAGACTTTGATCGAGCGGTCGCCGGTCCTGTTGATGAAGCGATAGTGTCGTGCGAGCCAATGCCGCATTGAACTCTGCGATGCTCGCGAACCCAGCCGGCGGGGGCGGCCGATAGATGCGCACCAGGCGATCGTAGTCGTGCAGTGTTTCGTATCTCGGATCTCCGAGCATTCGAAGCGCGGTCGCCCGATGTGCGAGCAACTGTTGATCGTCAGGTGCTTGCGCCAATAAGCGCTCGGAGAGCGCGAGCGCTTCGCTCGGCTGCGACACTCGCAACAGCGTTGCAAGCAGATTGCGTTGAGCGGCCCGAGAGCTCGGGGAGTGCGCCATCGCGGCGCGCAAGTAGGGCAGGGCATCCGTTGGGCGATCGAGATCGTCGAGCACGACGCCGATCGAGGTCAAAAAAGCAGCCGAGTGCGGGGCCGCGCGCAGCCCGCCTTGGAGCATGTCCAGCGCCTTCTCTAAGAGCCCGGCGTTTCGCAGCGCATCGGCGGCGACCAAGCGCAATTGTAGCTCAGACGGAAAATGTGCGATCGCCGTCTCGAGCGATGCGGTGCATCGTTCGCCCCAGCCGCGCGCCCAGCGAAGACGAGTCAATAGAGCATGTAAAGCGGCGTTCGTCGGCCAGCGCTCGAGTGCCGACTCGAGCGCCGCTTCTGCCTCCGCCTCGCGGTCGGCGAGGGCGAGCGCGCGTGCGAGTTGCGCCGCGAGCTGCGGCGAATCCTCGGCACCGCGGGCAAGCCGCTCCAAGTCGGTCAGTGCATCGTTGGGGGACATTCCGTTCAATCAGCTCTCGAATGCAATCAAATTCGATCAAGGATGCTCGCGAGGACTTGCGCTTCACGGCTACCGGGGCGCCCGACGGACATTTTTCTAGTGAACGACTATTGCAAGGATGGGAATTGTGGATAAAATCCTTTAGGAAAATAATTAAATTTAATCGTATTCGATACGACGCTGTGCATTGCATTGGTCGACGACCGTCCTGCAGGGGGGACACATAATGCTGAAACCGGCACCGAACGGGCTGCTTCGCAGCGCAATCCGTAGATTAGGGGTTAAAGAGGGCGGCGTTTCCGCGTTGGCCATCGGGGCGAGCATGCTCGCGCCCTATGCGCTGGCGCAAGATTCCGCCGGTACCGCGACGACGCCCTCGGCAGAGCAGAGCGTCGAGGAAATCGTCGTCACCGGCATGCGCGAGGCACTCAAGACCGCGCAGGACATCAAGAGAGAAGCCGATACCGTCGTCGACTCGATCACCGCATCGGACATCGGTGCCTTCCCGGACAAGAGCGTCGCCGAAGCGCTGCAGCGCGTGACCGGCGTGTTTGTCACGCGCTTTGCGGCCGCGAGCGACACGACGCACTTCTCGGCGGAGCCTTCGGGCGTGCTGATCCGCGGCCTGCCGCAGGTGCGCAGCGAGTTCAACGGACGCGACAGTTTCAATGCCAACAGCTCGCGTGGACTTGGTTTCGGCGACGTATCGCCGGAGTTGATGGCCGGCGTGGATACGTACAAGAACTTGACGGCCGACATGATCGAAGGCGGCATCGCCGGCACGATCAACCTCCGTACCGCGCTTCCATTCGACTCGGACGGATTCGTCGCAGCGTTCTCCGCGGAGGCGGACTACGGCGACATCGTCGAGGAGCTCAATCCGGAAGGCTCGGTGCTGATGAGCAACCGCTGGAGCACGGGCATCGGCGAGATCGGCGTGATGGCGAACGCCGCGTACTCGAAGGTCACGACTGCATCGCAGGGCGTGCAGCTCGGCCGGTACTATCGGCTCGAAGGTGTCGACGCTTACGGCGGCGGTACGAAGTGGATCCCGGGCGGCATCGATGTTCGCGAGACGATCTATGATCGCACGCGCATCGGCGCTTCGTTTGCCTCGCAGTGGCGCAGCCCGGACGAGTCCTTGCTCGCAACGCTGCAGTACAACCGCTCGGAGTATCAGAACGATTTCGACGAGTACTCGCTGACAGCCGGCATCGGCAACTCGCAAACGGCGCAGGATCTCGTGCTCACCTCTCCGCTCGCGATACCGCCCGAAGGGGCGCCGGCTTACCAGTTCGACAATCGCGGCGTGTTCACGCGCGGCGTATTGACCGATTCGGTGGACGGCTGGGCGGGCCCGAACAATAGCCCGCGCCTGGAGCATCCGAACGGCTACATGATTCACGAGGGCTTCCCTCACTGGTACTGCTATTCGTGGTCCGTGCCGGATGGGACGACCTGTCCGTCGACTCGCGGCATCGGACTCAGTGCGGACTCGCGCGTGGCAGAAACGAAGAACGTCACGCAGGATGTGTCCCTCAATTTGAAGTGGAACGTCAACGACCGTCTCGCGCTCAATTTCGACTTGCAGCACATCGACTCGACGGTCGACAACTTCGACAACAGCGCCAACTCCAAGACGGCCGCCGACGTGTCGCTCGATCTGACGGGGCGCCGACCCCGCTTCGAGTTCAATCGGCCGACCGGCTTCGGCTTCACCCCGGGCGGATTCGCGGATCCGGCCAACTACTATCACGAGTGGGTCATGGAGCATGCGGAGCAAAGCGAAGGTCAAGAGTGGGCCGGACGCATCGACGCCGAGATCGATATTTCGAACGGCTGGGTCGA
>JAAYXG010000180.1 GCA_012516015.1 Lysobacteraceae bacterium
GACTGGTTCGTAGTCGAGCGCAGAGTCGCGCGCGGTCCCCGCGCTGTCGAACGCTTTCGTCTTCTGAAGACGGATCAGCTCGAGTATCAAATGAGCTGGCGAGGCGATACCGATCTCGCGGGGATCACCGTGCGAAGAATTTTCGACCGAGCCGCAGGCGGACCGCCCGCGAGGGATCCGAGTGTGGGGCCGGTCAGATAGGGCCTGGGGCTTGGGGCCTGGGGCTCGGGCCAGAAGAAGGTGGAAGACTTAGCGCGGCATCTGAATTTTGCGCAATAAAAGCCGAACCGTTCAGAGCACGGTCGTGGCCATTTCTTGTTCTCTGGCCCGAGCCCCAGGCCCCAAGCCCCACGCCCTTGCCCCACGCCCTTGCCCCACGCCCTTGCCTCACGCCCTTGCCTCAGGCGTACCCCATCACCGCCTTCACCTCTAAGAACTCGATCAATCCCTCGCGTCCCCATTCGCGGCCGTTGCCGGATTGTTTGTAGCCGCCGAACGGCGCGTGCGGATCGGTCGGAGCGCCGTTCAAGTGCACCATGCCGGTACGCAGGCGGCGCGCGACGCGGCGCGCGCGCTCGATGTCGCCGGAGTACACGTAGCCTGAAAGCCCATAGACCGTATCGTTCGCGATGCGAATGGCTTCTTCTTCATTCTCGTAAGGGATCATCACGAGCACGGGACCGAAGATTTCTTCGCGTGCGATCGTCATCTCGTTGTGCACGTCCGCGAAGATCGTGGGCCTCACGAAATAGCCCTTGGTCAAACCTTCCGGACGTCCGGGACCGCCCGCCACGAGCGTCGCGCCTTCCTCGATGCCCTTCTGGATGAGCCGCTGAACCTTGTTGAACTGCGCTTCGCTCGCGACCGGACCCATCGTCACGTCGGGGGATTTCGGATCGCCGACCACGGGCTTTGCGGCAATGCTCTTCGCGATCTTCACGGCTTCTGCGTAACGCTCGCGAGGTACGAGCATGCGCGAAGGCGCGTTACACGACTGTCCGGTATTGGACATCATCGACAGCACGCCGCGCTTGACCGCCGCCTCGAGATCGGCATCTTCGAGGATGATGTTCGCGGACTTGCCGCCGAGCTCCTGTGCTACGCGCTTGACCGTATCCGCTGCCGCTTTCGCGACGAGCACGCCCGCGCGCGTCGATCCGGTGAACGAGACCATGTCGACGTCCGGGTGGCGCGCGAGCGCCTCGCCAACCGTCGGGCCGTCGCCGTCGACGAGATTGAACACGCCCTTCGGCACGCCCGCTTCCTGCAAGATTTCCGCGAACACGTGCGCGCTGAGCGGCGCGACTTCACTCGGCTTCAGAACCATCGTGCAGCCCGCGGCGAGCGCGGGTGCGACCTTGCACGTGATCTGATTGATTGGCCAATTCCAAGGAGTAATGAGTCCGCACACGCCGATCGGCTCGCGACGAATGAGCGTCGAACCCCTCAGCTCCTCGAATTCGAACTCCTTGAGAACGGCGAGCGCCGTGGTGAGATGCTCGAGTCCGCTGGCCGCTTGCGCATGGCGCGCGAACTTCATGGGCGCGCCCATCTCGTCGGAGATGGCGCGCGCCACATCGTCGATGCGTTTCTGAAAGCTCGAAGCCACGCGCTCGAGCAGCGCGATTCGCTCCTCTTTGGTCGTCTCGGCGAAAGACTCGAATGCCGCGCGCGCGGCTTTCACCGCGGCGTCTACGTCTGCCGCAGTCCCGAGCAGGATCTTGCCGATCGATTCCTCGTTCGCGGGGTCGATGACGTCGAGCTCGCGTCGTCCTTCTGGTGCGGTCCACGCGCCATCGATGAGAAAACGCCGGGAGTCGTACATAAAGATCACCTTGTTGGAGGGGCGCGGAGCAGAGGATCTGCGCGCGCTCGGAAGAGCAGCATGATACGGCAAGGGCGGGCTCGGGCCTGACCTGCGTTGTCATAGGCAATCCAGGAGCGCGCCATGCAGCAAAAGCACGACATCCAGGCTCGATCGCCAAGGCTCGCCGGTCCAATCTGTTGCGTTTTTGCACCGTTGATTGTGCAAGCAAGAGGTCTCTTGCTCCCGTCTAGGTCGGTCTGCTAGCCTCCGAATGTCACCGGTGTCATGATCTGAGCCAAAAGTGCTACCGGTGTCACAGAAGCAGCTGGAATCGGGCGCTGCGAGGCGCCCGGTGACAGTTGCCGGGCACGTGAAGCCGTGCCTGGAAAAGCCCGCGTGATAAGCAAAAGGGGGAGTAAACACTCATGTCCGCTATTGAGCGTAACCGCATTCGATTTACCGTCCGGGCGATTCTAGGTATCGCTTCGGGCACACTCTTGAGCGCGAACGTCGTCGCACAGGAGGCAGGCACCGACAGCGGAGCCGTCGAGGAGATCATCGTTACCGGGTTTCGCGAGAGCTTGAGCGTCGCGCTCGATCTGAAGCGCGAAACGGTCGGCTCTGTCGATGCGATCCTCGCCGAGGACATCGCCGACTTCCCCGACCTGAACCTCGCGGAATCTCTGCAGCGCATTCCTGGCGTCTCGATCGCTCGCGACGCGGGCGAAGGCCGCTCGATCACCGTCCGCGGCTTGAGCCCCGAGTTCACGCGCGTGCGCCTGAACGGCATGGAAGCGATGTCGAACAACGGCGGCACCGACGCCGCAGGCGGCACGAATCGCGGCCGCGGCTTCGACTTCAACACCTTCGCATCCGAATTGTTCAACGCGATCACGGTGCGCAAGACCGCATCCGCGGAGATCGAAGAGGGCTCGCTCGGCGCGACCGTCGATCTGCGCACGGGACGTCCGTTCGACTATGACGGATTCACCCTCGTGACTTCCGCGACGGCGCAATACAACGATCTATCCGACGAGATCGACCCGCGCGCCGCCTTCCTGATCAGCAACACGTTTGCGGACGGGCGCTTCGGTGCGCTGCTTTCGGTTGCCTATACCGAGCGCAATCTCGTCGACGAAGGGGCGAGCACGGTCCGTTGGGGCAAACCCTCGGGCGCGATGACGGCGGCCCCGGACTTCACCGGAGACATCGACGCCGTCAACGATGCGTTCATGCCCCGCATCCCGCGCTACGACTACTACGAGCACAACCAAGATCGTCTCGGCATCACGGCGTCCTTCCAATTCGCGCCGACCGACCGCACCTTGATCAACGTCGATGCGCTCTACGCCGAGTTCAACGCGGAGCGAAAGGAGATCTTCCTCGAAGTCCCAAACTTCAGCAGCGGCGCGAACGGCATGCAGGTCGCCGATGCCGTCATCGACAACACGAACACCGTCGTGTACGGCGTGTTCAACAACGTCGACATCCGTTCGGAGCAGCGCTTCGACGAGCTCTCGACGGAGTTCAAGCAGATCACGCTCGATTTCTCGCAGGAGCTCACGGATACGCTGACGCTCGCCGGCATGATCGGCACGTCGGAGTCCGATCACAGCAACCCGTTCCAGACGACGTTGCTGCTCGACTGGAACAACATTCCGTCGCTCACCTACGACTACCGCGGCAACAATCGTCTGCCGGTCCTGAGTTATGGCGGCGTCGATCTGACGTCGACGAATATCGGTACGCCGCAAACGGATGCGGCCTCGACCACGAATTCGAACGGCTGGTATCTCTCGCAGATCCGTCTGCGTCCGCAGACCGCGGTCAACGAATTCGACAACTATCAGGTCGACTTGACGTGGGCCGCCACCGACTCGCTCGAGTTCAAGATCGGCGCGCAGCGCAAGGAGTTCACGTTCACGACGAGCGAGAAGCGCATCGATCCTGCGTACTGCGATCCGCCGCTCGCGATCAATGCGAACGCGGAGACCTGCTCGGCGGTGCCGTTCAGGAACGTACCGCTCGCGGACTTCACTGATGTCTTCACGTACGGCAACGATCTCGGGATTCCGAGCGGCACGACGATGACGTTCCGGCTACCGGACATGGGTGCGGCGAGAGCCCTGTTCGACCTCGACAGCATTCCGCTCTCGATGACGCCCGCTCTCGGAAACAATCGGCGCGTCGAAGAAGAAGACACGGGCTTCTTCCTGCAGGCGCAGTTCCGAAGCGAGATCGGCACGATGCCGTTGCGCGGCAACGTCGGGGTTCGCTACGTCAAGACCGATCAGACCTCGTGGGGCTATTCGTTCTTGAGCGGCGAGGCCTTGCTGATCAAGGCGGAGCGCGACTACACGGACACCCTGCCTTCGCTCAACTTGGCGCTTGACGTCACGGATGACATCGTCGTGCGCGCCTCTGCGGCGAAGGTCATGTCGCGTCCGAACCTCGGCATCCTCACGCCGGGCGGCGGGGTCTCCGTGAGCGGCAACAATCGTACGGCGAACCTCGGCAACCCAAGTATCGCGCCCACTCGCGCGAAGGCGTACGACGTGAGCTTCGAGTGGTACTTTGCGCCGGAAGCACTGTTCTCGGTCGCCTTGTTCTACAAGGACATCGAGAGCCGTGCCGTCGGTTCGACGCTCACGGACGTGCCTTTCACGGGTAACCCGTTCGGTATTCCGGACACCGTCGCGATCGCGGCATGCGGCGCTCAGCCGAACTGCGCACCGGAGCTTCCGAACTGGACGTTCAACACGACCGTCAATGGTCCGGGCGGGGATCTGAAGGGCTTCGAGATCAGCTACCAGCAGCCGTTCACCTTCCTGCCGGGGTTCTGGAGCAACTTCGGCGTCGTGTTGAACTACACGGGCGTCGATTCGGAGATCGAGTACGCCAATGGCCTGGTCGAAGACCTCACGGGTCTTTCGAACTCCGCGTACAACGCAACGCTCTATTACGAGACCGATCGGTTCGGAGCGCGCGTTGCCACGGCGTATCGCGACAAGTACCTGACGAACGTTCCGGGCCGCAACGGCAACGACATCGAAGGCACGGCCAGCGTGACGACGATCGACGCCTCGGCGCGCTACTCGCTGACCGACAACATCGATCTGACGCTCGAAGGCGTGAACCTCACCGACGAGTTCGAAGATCAATGGGTCGATTCGCTCGGCAATCGCTTGTCGTACTACCACCACACGGGCCGCAGCTACTTGCTCGGCGCGCGCATCAAGTTCTGAGGA
>JAAYXG010000181.1 GCA_012516015.1 Lysobacteraceae bacterium
ACCTGAATGTTGACGACTTGCGCGCCGGCATCTTTGACGTTCGCGCGCAGCTCTTCCAGGTAGGCCCGATCGAGCGACTCGAAGTGATTGCTCCAGAACTCGAGATTGCGCACGCCGAATCGATCGCGGTAGTAGCTCGGGACCTTCAAGAGCGTCAGCTCGTCTTTGATCTCGGTCGTCCCCGCCGGCTTCGTCTGTCGAAATCGACTGCGAAAGATCACCGTCGACATGCCGAGCCGATCGTCGCTCGATACGGCAGCGCGGGCCAAGCTTGGCGCAAGCGCGACGGAGAGCGCCAATCCGGACGCGCGAAACAAAAACGATCGTCGATGCATGCGTTCTCCAGAGCAAACGATGTGTCGTTTCACCATATCAAGGCCGTGCGCACGGTGGAAGCAATCGGCAGCGCTGCCGCGCTGCGCCTTAGCAACCGAGGACCGCTGGCGCCCAAATTGCGGATCTATTGCCGTGTGATGTTATGTCGTACGATTGGACGCATGGGGACTTTCACGGTTCACGAAACTCGGCGGCTCACCCTACCCCTCGAAGCGGTCGTCGAAGCCTTGCTGCTGTTCGATCGAGACAGCGGCGGCACGCTCTGCCACGGAACGATCCTCGATGCAACGATCGCGGCGAACCCATCGCCGAGCCTCGAGTTGAGGATGCGATCGCGCAAATCGAACGACGTCGAGCACCGCACCTTCAATCTCGCAGCCATTGCGGCAGCGATCATTCACTACTGTCGGCAAGCGAAGATACCGTTGCCTCGCGGCAGCCAGAAGACCCTGGAAGTCGTGCCAGAAGGGCCGACCTACATGGACTGCCTGCTACTTCTGCAGCGCCTCGACCTCGACGACCAGCTTGATCTCGTCCGGCACCGCGCCTGCGCCATAGGTCAGCCCGAAGTCAGAGCGGTTGATGCTCGCGGTCGCGTTCGCGCCGCAGGCCGGTACGCCCGCCATCGGATGTTTCGGCACGCAGTTGAACGATGTGACCTTCAGCGTGACAGGTTTCGTGATGTCCTTGATCGTGAGATTGCCGGCGATCGTGGCCGGTTCGTCGCCCTCGAACGTGATCTTGTCGGACTTGAACGTCGCCTTCGGGAACTTGTCCACTTGGAAGAAATCGCCGCTGCGTAGGTGATCGTCGAACTTCGCGACGCCCGTCGCGATCCCTTCCACGTTGAACGTGACTTCGACCGAGCCGGTCTTCTGCGCACGATCGAGCACGACAGTGCCGCCCTCGGCCGGGATTTTGCCGTCGAAGGTCGACAAACCAAGATGCTGAAACGAGAATGTCGCGTGCGTGTGGTTCGCGTCGATCGTATAGGTATCCGCTGCGTTCGCTGCCGCACAGCAGGTACCGACGAGAACCGCTAGACACAATTTCTTCATGAACTTCTCCTCTTCTTGGTAGACCGGTCGTCAGCAACGTTCATTGCGCGAGTGCAGTTCCGTGTCGCCCAGACGATGCATCTCGAGGGGCGCTCACGTTTTCGCGACAGGTAGCGTACGCGACTTGCGCCGATCCGGTCCACCTTGAGAACCGCTCTCCCACACCCACACTCGGTCTGCATGCCTTCTCAAAAGCCTCTCCAGATTTCCTCTCGCCGAACGGTGCCGCCGAGCCTCGAGCAGGAACGTTTCAGCTTCCTGCTCGGTGAGATCGAGAAGGTTCGAGCGGCCCATGCAAAGACGGAAGCGCTCTTCCTTCAGTTCCGGCGCGACAACGCGGAGAAGCTCGCGCCGCTCCGCGAGGCGCTGCGCGAAGCCTGTCGCGAGAGCGTTCGCGCGCTCGATCGCCTGCTCGATGAGCCGGGCTGGTCCCGCTTGGATCGCGTTGCGCTGGAGGACATGCTGCGAGCGACCGCCGAAGCGCTGCTCGAATCGGGCAACGCCGATGCCGAGATCAAAGCGATCTTCGACAAGCACAATCCGATCAGCTTCGACGCCTTGAAAGAAGACGAGCTGCAGGTGCTCAAGGAGCACGCGGAAGAGATGGGCTTCGATCTCGGCGATGCCGACGACATTCGCACGGAAGAGGATCTGATGGAGCGGATGTACGAAGAGCTGGCCGCCCGCGAGGCCGCCGAGGAAAGCGCGCGTACGAGCAAGAAGGCCAAACGAAAGTCGGCGGCACAAATGCGCAGCGAGGACAACGCGAAGCTCGCGAGGCAAACGCTCCGAGATTTATATAGGAAGCTCGCAAGCGCCGTGCATCCGGACCGCGAGCGCGACCCCGCGCGGCGGGAGGAAAAGAATCTCCTCATGCAGAAGATCAACCAGGCCTACGCGACCAACGATCTGATGGCATTGCTCGAGGCGCAGCGAGCGATCGAAAAGACGAACGCGGCGCAAGCGGGCGGCCTCGGTGCGGTGCGACTCAAGCACTACAACAAACTGCTCGCCGAGCAGCTCGCCGCGCTCAAAGACAAGCTGAGAGAGCTGGAGGCCGGCTTCCGCATGGAGTTCTCGTTGCCCCCGATGAGCGGTATCACGCTCGCCAAGCTGAGCCGCGTCGTCAGGGCACAGGCACGCAGCATGCGCGCGGAGATCACGCGTCAGCAGCGGCTGCTCGATCTGCTCGCCGACAAGGCGGCGACGAAGCGCTGGCTGAAACAGCAACGCCGCCTTGCACGAGGCGACTTCGATTTCGATCCGGACGATCCGGACTCGTGGTGACCGCAACACCCGTCGACGCACTGGCGTTGGGCGGGCCGATCGCGCACGCTAAGCCGATGAACTGCCGCGAACGATGCGGCGCGTGTTGCACGGCGCCTTCGATTTCCAGCCCAATCCCGGGCATGCCGAACGGCAAACCCGCCGGCGTACGCTGCGTGCAGCTCGACGAGCACGAACGCTGCCGCTTGTTCGGCTCGCCTGAGCGGCCGAGCGTCTGCGTCTCGCTGCAGCCGAGCCCCGAGATGTGCGGCGAGACGCGTGAGCACGCGATGCAGCGCTTGATGTGGCTCGAGACGCAGACGAAGCCCCGCGGCTCGGGGTGAGGTCGCACTTTGCGAAGCCCCGCTTGCCAGCCTCACGTTTCGCCGCTCCAACACACCTCGTGCCCGTTGCGACCACGTTCAAGCCGAGCCGAGGACGCCAGAATGCGGGCATCGCGGCCGACCGCTGCAAACAGGCGCAGCCGAAAGAGTACTTCGCTGTACGATCGGTCAAAATCACGCCATCGACCTCTGCGCTGACGAACACGCAATGGTAGTTTCAACCGAGCCGACGCGAGCCCTGGCGAGCCAGCACACGCTGGTTCGACTCGTGACGATCTACTCGCTGACGGCCTTGGCGTTCGCCGCCTGGATCTGGTTCGAGCTTCCGGCATCGGCGTCGCCTTTCTGGTTGGCGGCGGCCGTTCTGCTCGCGCTAGTCACCGCCGTCTGCGCTGGGCGCACCGCCGCTCGAACGTTGGCGGCGATGCCCTACCGCAAGCGCCCATCGATCAGCGCAAGAGGCATCGGCATGCTCGCCGCCGTCGTGCTCGTCGCGATTCCGATCGCCGTCGCGAAATTCGTCTATCCGAAATCCTGGCCGACGAGCGTCGATGCGGCGGTCTCGAAATTGCATGACGAACTGGATCGCGAGCAAGAGCGAGATCTCGCCTACATGGCATACGACGATCTAGCGGGCCTGCAGGAAACGCTCGGGGCCGACATACGCAGCCGCTTCGGACTGAATACTCGCAACTTCCGACTTGCCTACGATTGCGATCCCGAGTACATGCACCCGCACACCTGCGCCAGTGTCATCATCTCGCGACTCTGGAAGAGGGTGCGCGCGGAGCTGCCGCCCGCGGAGCGGCAGGCGCTCGAAGCGCTCGAGTCGGGCATGGATCGAGTGCGCCTCGGCTCGGAGCGCTTCGAGGACGTGCCGTTGGCGGAGCTCGTCGCCTTCTTCAACGAGGCGGTTCGTACGCAACTTCCGCAATCGACGCAATTCACGATCGTTTGCGATCCGGCCGATGCCGACGAACGCATCTCCACCGCGTGGCACGTGATGGGCACGCTCTCGTTGCGTGAAGCGCTCGGCGTGTTCACCGAAAACGGTTCGTGGCGGGTCAGAAAGGATCCGCCGAATCTCGTGATCGAGCGATCTTGAACACGGCGGCGCTCGAGCCGCCGTGCGCGAAACTACGGCCTAGCGTGCCCGTCCCCGAACAGCGCAGAATGCCTAGCGACCCCCTGGACGCCTCACTCTGGATATAAATGCCACTCCTCGAGCGAATTCGTTGGGGAAACCTGCTCACGCCGGTCACGGTCTTCATCGTCGGCTTGGCTGCCTCCGGGCTTGCCAGCTATCAGGTCGCGCGCATTGCGGGGGAGAAGGACCGCGACCGGATCGAGCACATCTTCGGCCAGGTGCACAATGCGATCGAAGCGCGCCTCAGCACCTACATCGCCGTGCTCAGGGCCGGCGCGGGATTCGTGTCCTCGCAAGACGGCGTCGTGAGTCGCGCGGAGTTCAAGCGGCTCGTCGATCAGCTACAGCTCGCGACGCACTACCCCGGAGTACAAGGTATCGGCTTCACCGCGCGGCTCACGAGCGGCGGCGGCGATCCGCGCGAGGCGCTCGTCCAGCTCGGCGTTCCCGATCTTCCGCTCAGCCCGCCCGGCGAACGCGATGAGATTCACGCGATCGTGCATCTCGAACCGCTCGACCAACGCAATCAGGCGGCGCTCGGCTTCGACATGTACAGCGAGCCGGTCAGGCGCGAAGCCATGGAACGCGCCCGCGATACGGCCCAGCCTGCCGCTTCGGGACGCGTGCAGCTCGTGCAAGAGATCGACGATCAGGTTCAAGCGGGCTTTCTCATCTATGTCCCCGTCTACCGAGGCGGCAGCGCACCGTCGACCGTCGAGGAACGCAGAAAGCGCCTGATCGGGTTCGTGTATAGCCCCTTCCGCGCCGATGACTTGATGCGCGGCATCTTCGGCAGCGTGCCGCGCCGTCGCGCCGACATCGCCATCTACGACGGCCCCATCTCGAAGGGCTCCGACAACCTGCTCCATCGCTCCCCGGACTTCAGCGACGAAGAGCCGTGGGGTGTCGAAGTGCGGCAGATGGATGTCGCCGGTCGTCCTTGGTACATCCAGTACTCGACCCGACCGGCATTCGAGCTCTCCTCCAGCCGGGATCTCGTCCCGTATGTCTTTCTCGCGGGCGTGCTTGCGACCTTGATCCTGGCGGCGTTGGCGGGCGCGCAAGTGCGCGCTAAACAGCGCGCGGACGAGGCGGCGAGCGCGTCCGAAGCGACCGCCCGCAAGCTCGAAGTGCTGCACGCGACGGCCTCGCGCTTCTCCGTCGAGCTCGACCCCGAGCGGTTGATACAAGAGATCACCGACGCGGGCCGCACGTTGTCAGAAGCGCAACTCGGCGTTTTTCTGCACCGGCCTCGCGCGCCCGGCGAGGCACATCGAGCGCCGTTTGCCGTCTCCGGTGCGAGGCGCGAACAGCTCACCTGTCTCGAGAATGCGAGCATCGAAGATGTCGTCGGCCCGGAGTTTCGTACCGGTGCCGTCATTCGAGCGGCGGATATCACGAACGATCCGCGCTTCGCTGACAGTTCGCTGTTGAACAGGGTGCGGCTCGACGAAGGTCCGATGCGCAGCTACCTGGCCGTCCCCGTCCTCTCCAGGTCGGGCGAGCTGCTGGGAGGTCTGCTGTTCGGGCATGCCCGACCCGGCGTGTTCACGCAGGACGATGAGCGCTCGATCCGGTCGCTCGCGGGGCATGCCGCGATTGCGATCGACAACTCGAAGTTGTTCAAAGCCTCGCAAGAAGAGATCGCCGCGCGCAAGAAAGTCGAGGAGGAGCAGAAATTCCTGCTCGACGAGCTCAATCATCGCGTGAAAAATACGCTTGCGACCGTACAGTCGATCGCGGCGCAGACGCTGCGTTCGTCGCCCGAGCCCGCTGCCTTCCGCAAGGCCTTCGAAGCGCGGTTGATTGCGTTGAGCGCGGCGCACGACCTGTTGTCGCGCGAGAACTGGCGCGGCGTGATGCTGCACGATCTCGTGGAACGCGAACTCGCGCCGTACGGATTGGGGGAACCCGAGCGAGTGCGCGTGACCGGCGAGCGCGTTTGGCTACCGGCTCGCATTTCGGTGCCGCTCGCCATGGCCATTCACGAGCTCGCGACGAACGCGGCGCGACACGGGGCGCTGAGCACATCGCAAGGCCGAGTCGATGTGCAATGGGGCTCGCATGCGACAGCCGGCGGGATCGTCCTGTCCCTGACGTGGCGCGAGCGCGGAGGACCGCCGGTCGCCCCGCCGAAACGCAAGGGCTTCGGCACTCGAATGATCGAACGCGGACTCAAGTACGACCTGCATGGCGATGCGGAGCTCGATTTCGACCCGCAGGGGTTCTGCTGCACCATTACGATACCCCTGCCGACACAACAAGCCGTGGCATGACCGACGCTCGCCCGATGGATGCTAGTGCGCTTGCAGGCCGCCGCATTCTCGCGGTGGAGGACGAGAGCTTGGTCGCGATGTTCCTGGAAGATCTTCTCGTCGAGTTCGGCTGCACAGTGATCGGTCCCGCGAGCCGAGTGCACGACGCGCTGACGCTCGTCGAGAGCAATTTCTTGGACGGGGCCGTCCTCGACATCAATCTCGCGGGCGAAAGGGTGTTCCCGGTCGCGGATCGACTCGCCGAGCTCAAGATCCCGTTTCTCTTCGCGACCGGCTACGGCGAAGCCGGGCTTCCGGATGTCTATCGCTCGAAGGTCGTGCTGCAGAAGCCCTACTCCGCGCAGACCTTGCGCAAGGCTTTGGAGCAGTGCTTCTCATCGATGCGCGGTTGAATGCTCGCGCGTTGTCGCGCCGCATTCGCCGGCACGGTCACGCAACTCGCCGATGGCAAGTGCAACGCGCAATTCCGCCCGGCTATGCTTTGCGCTCGTCAATCGCACCGAGGATTTCGTTATGCGACGGCCGGGATGGCTCATCCCACCTGTATATCTACTGTTCACG
>JAAYXG010000182.1 GCA_012516015.1 Lysobacteraceae bacterium
GCGACCTTCGTCGCCGTTGCGCATCGGCGAGGGAGTAGAGCCATGCCTGCTCGACCCGCGGATCCCACGGCGCGAGGAACGCCTTTCGGAACGTCGTCCGGCGCGTGATGGCCAGCGTGGCCCCGCGGACCACGATGCGCGGGCAGGTCACGGCGCCCGGCGTGGTCATGGGCGTGCCGATCTTGCGCCCTGTGATCTCGCCTGCTTACGAGCCGAAAGCGGCGGAAGTGGCGGCCAATCGCCCGCGTCCGCCGCTACCCACTTCCGACGGCCGCTGCCCGAATCGTCGCTCGCTTCACAGTAGGTGCTCGCCTTGCCCCGTCCTGACGGGCGCGTGATCTCGTGCCGCGATCGTCGGCCTGCAGAGGAGGCTGACGATGAAGCACGATGAGGTCGAAGCACTGCGGCGCGAGGTGGCCAAGCACGAGAAGGGGCGCGGCAAGCGGTACCCGGTAGAGCTGAAGGCGAGGCTCGTTGCGTATGCGACGCGACGACGCGCGGCAGGCGCGCGATTCGCGACGATCGGCGAGGAGCTCGGGCTGGGGTACGAGACCGTGCGCCAGTGGTGCACGGACGCAGAGCGTGGGTCCGCGCTCGCCGCTGCTCCGACGAGGGTCGTCCCGGTGGAGGTCGTGGCCGAGGGGCGGTCGGCGATCGCGATCGTGTCGCCGTCGGGCTTCCGGCTGGAAGGACTCGACATGGCGGAGGCCGTCGCTGCGTTGCGGGCGCTCCGATGATGCTCGGCACGAGTCGCTCGGTTCGCGTCTGGGCGTATCCCGCGCCGACGGATCTGCGCAAAGGCTACAACGGCCTCTTCGGACTGGTGAAGACCGGGCTGCGTCGCGACCCGATGAGCGGTGACCTGTTCCTGTTCGTCAACCGGCGCCGCAACGGGTGCAAGGTGCTCGTGTGGGACGGCACGGGATTGTGCATCTTCCAGAAGAGACTCGAGCGGGGATGCTTCGCATCGCTGTGGCGCGGTGACGGTCAGACGGTGCAACTCACCACGAGTGAGCTCGCGCTGTTCATCGAAGGCTGCGCGCTCGTCGGCCGTCGTGCGCTCTCCCCGGCGGCGATCGAGCCGATTCCGCTTGCGATGGATCGCGTTGCATGATCTTGTTCGTGTCGTGGATCCGCGACGCGAGAACGACATCGAGCAGCTGCGCCGCATTGCCATCACTCAGAAGGTGCAGATCGACCAGCTGCTTCGCGTTCTCACCAGTAAGTGCAAGGAGCACGAGGCGCTCAAGGGCAGCAAGGGCGAGCTTCAGCAAACGATCGGGCTGCTGAACGAGGTCACACGCAAGGCGCTCGCGGCCGAGGAAGCGGAGACGAAGCCGGAGGCTGAGCCTCGTCCGGAGGAGCGCAAGGCGCGCGCGAAGTTCGGCAAGACCCCGCAGCCGCGCCTGACGAAGGAGGAGGCCACGTTCGAGCTCGACGAGCCGGACAAGACCTGCCCCTCGTGCGGCGGCGAGCTGGCGCCGATGGAAGGTCAGTTCGAGACGTCCGAGATGGTCGACGTGGTCGAGGTCTCGTATCGACTCTTGTCGGTGAAGCAGCAGAAGTACGTTTGTCGCTGCGGCGGCTGCGTGGAGACGGCGCCGGGGCCGGAGCGTGCGCTGCCGGGGAGCCGCTACTCGCTGGCGTTCGCGATCAAAGTCGCGATCGACAAGTACCTCGACCACCTTCCGCTCTCGCGTCAGGTGCGGATCCTCGACCGGCACGGTGTGGAGGTCACGTCGCAGACGCTGTGGGACCTGGTGAACGCGGTCGCGACTCGGCTGCAGAGCCACTACGACGCGCTGTTCGCGCATCTGATGCGGCAGCCGGTGATCGGCCTCGACCAGACGAGCTGGAAGCGCCTCGAAGCCAAAGGCTCCAAGCCTTGGCAGATGTGGTGCCTCACGACGCCAGACACGGTGTACCACCGCATCTGCGACGACAAAAGCGCGGGCACCTTCAAGTCGCTCGTCGGAGCGTACAACGGCGTCATCGTCTGCGACGCACTTAAGACACACGAAGCGGGTGCGCGTGACGGGCCGGGCATCGTGCTCGCCGGTTGTTGGGCGCACGTCTACAGGAAGTTCGCCGAGGCGGAGCCGAACCATTCAGAGGCCGGGCTCGCGCTCGGATGGATTCGCGAGCTCTACGACATCGACGAACGAGCCGAGGGTGATCTCGATCGTCTGACCGAGCTGCGCCGCTCCGAGTCGACTCGCGTGCTCGAGAAGATGAAGACCTGGCTCTGGAGCCAAGCGACACTCAAGACGCTGTCGATCGGCAAGGCCGCTGCGTACACGATCGCGAACTGGGAGCGGCTGACGCGCTTCGTCGAAAACGCGCGCGTGCCGCTCGACAACAACGCAACTGAGCGCGGGATCCGCGGTCCGGTCGTCGGCCGCAAGAACCACTACGGCTCCAAGTCGCGTCGAGGCACCGAGGTCGCGGCGATTCTCTACTCGCTGATCGAGACCGCGAAGCTCCACGCCGTGAATCCGGCGCACTACCTCACCGAAGCAGTGAGGGCCGCGAGCGTCGGCGAGACCATCATGCCCTGGCAGCTCGGCTGACCCGAGCTGAGCTCGTCGCCAGCTGCCCCAGCGATCTGGGTCCTCGTCAACACGGGGCCCGGCGAGCACTTACGCTCAATCATGAGTATGAGCCGGCCTACACCGACGCGAGATAGCTGCCTGACGTGAGCAGCACTTGACGTATGTGCCGTTCGGATCGACCGTCGGTCGATGCGCACTCGAGCTCTCCTCGCC
>JAAYXG010000183.1 GCA_012516015.1 Lysobacteraceae bacterium
CGAACTTGAATGATTTAGCCAAGAACATCGTGCTCTGGATCGTGATAGCCGTCGTCGTCGCGACGGTCGTCAGTAACTTCAGCGCCCGATCCGGTGCACCGCAGGAGATCGCATATTCGACATTCCTGGAGCAGGTCAAAGACGGCGGCATCGCTGAGGTGACGTTCAAAGGGAACGTGCTCAAGGGCGTGCGGACGAACGGCGAGCAGTTCACCGTCTACAACCCGGAAACCGACAATTCCGAGCTCATCGGCACGCTCATCAACGAGCGTGTGAAATTCAGTGCCGCTGCACCGGAACGGCAATCGTTCCTCATGCAACTGTTCATCTCGTCGTTCCCGATCCTGCTGCTCATCGCCGTGTGGGTCTACTTCATGCGCCAGATGCAAGGCGGGGCGGGCGGCCGCGGAGCAATGTCGTTCGGCAAGAGTCGAGCGCGGCTCTTGGGTGAAGATCAGGTGCAAGTGACGTTTGCCGATGTCGCAGGCGTCGATGAGGCCAAAGAAGAAGTCGTCGAGATCGTAGAGTTCCTGAAGGATCCGGGTAAATTCCAGCGTCTCGGCGGCAAGATTCCGCGCGGTGTCTTGATGGTCGGCTCGCCGGGCACGGGCAAGACGCTGCTCGCGCGCGCGATCGCCGGCGAGGCGAAGGTCCCGTTCTTCACGATCTCAGGTTCCGATTTCGTGGAGATGTTCGTGGGCGTAGGCGCTTCCCGCGTGCGCGACATGTTCGATCAAGCGAAGAAGCACGCACCTTGCATCATCTTCATCGACGAGATCGACGCAGTGGGACGTCATCGCGGCGCGGGGCTTGGCGGAGGCCATGACGAGCGCGAGCAAACGCTCAACCAGCTGCTCGTGGAAATGGACGGGTTCGAAGGCACCGAAGGTGTGATCGTCATCGCCGCAACGAACCGTCCCGACGTGCTCGATCCGGCGCTTCTGCGCCCAGGCCGCTTCGACCGCCAGGTCGTGGTGCCGTTGCCGGACGTCCGCGGTCGCGAGCAGATCCTGAAAGTACACATGCGCAAGCTGCCGCTCGCCGAGGATGTGAAGCCGCAGATCATCGCGCGGGGTACCCCGGGGTTCTCTGGTGCGGATCTTGCGAACCTCGTTAACGAAGCAGCCCTGTTCGCCGCCCGAGCGAACCGTCGCACGGTGACGATGGAGGAGTTCGAGCGAGCGAAGGACAAGATCATGATGGGTGCGGAGCGCCGCTCCATGGTCATGGACGAGCAGGAGAAGCGCTTGACCGCCTATCACGAAGCGGGTCATGCGATCGTCGGCTTGTCCGTACCCGAGCACGATCCCGTGTACAAGGTGACGATCATTCCGCGCGGACGCGCCCTCGGCGTAACGATGTTCTTGCCGGAAACGGATCGCTACAGCACGAGCAAGCGTCGACTCGAGAGTCGTATCACGACGCTGTTCGGCGGTCGCATGGCTGAAGAAATGATCTTCGGTCCCGAATCGGTCACGACCGGCGCATCGAACGACATCGAGCGCGCCACCGAGATCGCACGCAACATGGTCACTCGCTGGGGTCTATCCGA
>JAAYXG010000184.1 GCA_012516015.1 Lysobacteraceae bacterium
ATGGCGCCGGCATTGCGCAAGGTCTACGACCAAATGCCGGAGCCGCGTTGGGTCATTTCCATGGGTTCGTGCGCGAACGGCGGCGGCTACTATCACTATTCGTATTCTGTCGTGCGCGGCTGCGATCGCATCGTCCCGGTGGATGTTTACGTGCCGGGTTGCCCGCCGAGCGCGGAGGCGCTGCTCTACGGCATTCTGCAGCTGCAGAACAAGATTCGTCGCACGAGCACGATTGCCCGCTAGAGGTTTGCGATGAGTGCACGTAGCGAGACATTGGCCTCGAGAGTGACTGCGCGCTTCGGCGAGCGGCTGCGACCGTTGCCGTGCGTTGCCGACGACGTCGCGTTCGAAGTGTCGCGCGAAGACTTGCTGAGCGTGTGTCGCGAGTTGCGTGACGATCCGGAGCTCGGTTTCGAGCAACTGATCGATCTAGCGGGCGTGGACTACCTCGACTATGGTCGAGACGAGTGGACGACCCATAACTCGACGAGAACCGGATTCAGCCGCGCCGTGAATCGCATCCGCGAGAACGTCTCCGAGCCTCGCGAGCGCCGTTTCGCCGTGACCTATCAGCTGCTCTCGATCTCCAACAACTGGCGCTTGCGCCTGCGCTGCTTTACTTCGGACGGCGAGCCGCCGGTGATCGATTCGGTCGTCGGCATTTGGGCGGCGGCCAATTGGTTCGAGCGCGAGGCATTCGACCTTTTCGGCATCTTCTTCAACGAGCATCCGGATTTGAGGCGTCTGCTCACCGACTACGGGTTCATTGGGCATCCGTTCCGGAAGGACTTCCCGCTCATCGGTAACGTGGAAGTGAAGTACGACCCGGCAAAAGGACGCGTCGTGTACCAGCCCGTCAGCATCGAGCCTCGTACGCTCGTGCCGCGCGTCATTCGCGACGACAACCGATACGAGCCTGCGCTCAAAGATTCGCCCGCGGGGGCCAATATTCGTGGCTGAGATTCACAATTTCACACTCAATTTCGGACCGCAGCATCCCGCCGCGCACGGGGTTCTGCGTCTCGTGCTCGAGCTCGACGGCGAAGTCATTCAGAAGGCGGATCCGCACGTCGGGCTTCTGCATCGTGCGACCGAGAAGCTCGCCGAGTCGAAGCCTTTCAATCAGTCGATCGGTTACATGGATCGACTCGACTACGTTTCGATGATGTGCAACGAGCACGCATACGTGCTCGCGATCGAGAAGCTGCTCGGGATCGAGCCGCCGCTTCGTGCGAAGTACATCCGCACGATGTTCGATGAGATTACGCGCATCCTGAACCACTTGATGTGGCTCGGCGCGCACAGTCTCGATATCGGCGCGATGACGGTGTTTCTGTATTGCTTCCGCGAGCGCGAGTACCTCATGGACTGCTATGAAGCAGTCTCGGGTACGCGAATGCACGCGACTTACTATCGTCCGGGCGGCGTCTATCGAGATCTGCCGGACTCGATGCCGAAATACCAGCCGTCCAAGTGGCGCTCGCAGAAGGAAGTGGACAAGCTCAACGAAGAGCGCTCGGGCAGCCTCCTCGATTTCATCGAGCACTTCACGAACGGGTTCGATGCCAACGTAGATGAGTACGAAGCGCTGCTCACCGACAACCGCATTTGGAAACAGCGCACCGTCAACATCGGCGTCGTGTCTCCGGAGCGCGCATTGCAGCTCGGCTTCACGGGGCCGATGCTGCGTGGCTCGGGTATCGCTTGGGA
>JAAYXG010000185.1 GCA_012516015.1 Lysobacteraceae bacterium
CAGCGTCGACTTGCCCGCCCCGTTCGGGCCCAACAGTCCGAACATGCCTTTGGGGATCTCGAGCGTCGCTTCGTCGAGCGCGCGCGTTCCGTTAGGGTAGACGTGAGAGACGCTCGACAGAGTCAGCATGGAGGGCTCCGTGCTTTATGACTTGTACGCTATAAGCTTCAACCAGATGAGGATGCGGTTTCACCCAGGCGGACATCGGGCACTCGGCACCCTCCGTCAACCATGTTCGATCTACGATAAGGCCGCGGGACTACAGTCCGGACCCCTACTAGCGGCACAGCCTATCAGGCTCGCGCCGTCATAACGCACGTATCTTGATGCTACGAAAGCGAACTTCTTCGCCCCGATCCTGCAGCAGGATACGACCGCGGCCGTCTTCACCGAAGTTCGGAAATGCACTGAACACACTCTGAGCAACGATCTTCCTGAACTCGGGCGAGCCGCGAACGTATTCGAGCACCTTGATTCCGTTCAGCCAATGTTCGACGCGGTTGTCCAGGTGGACGACGATGCGCGCATGCTGCCAATTACCGATCCTCGGCGCGATGCCGAGATTGGTCGGCATCTTCGCGCGCGGGATCAAACCGAAGAGCGAAGCGAGCGTATTCGTCGTGATCACGCCGCGGTTGAAATCGGGGTCGGCGGCATCGTCGAGCAACTGGTACTCGAGCCCGATCGCCGTATTGTTCGACGCAGAATACCGATCGCTCACGAAGTACATGATCCCGCTGTTCGCGCCGCCAGAGAGCCGAAACTCGAGTTGCAGCTCGAGCGCGGAGAAGAGCTCGTCCGTGACGATGTGGCCGCCCTCGCCTCCTGCCAATAACACGAGCTCGCCGTTCTCGATCTTCCATCCTCGGCTCGGAAACGACGTTCGATAGGCACCGCGCCAGCCCTCCGTCGTATGCCCGTCGAACAGCAAGCGCCACCCTTGCCGCCGTTCGACATCGCTCAGATCGTTCGGCAGCATGTTGCGCACGAAGAGCGTTTCGACGGGCGGCGAGCCACGCGTCGTCTCGCGAATGCGAATATTGCGCCATGAAGTTCGTCGACCGGCCTCGTCGGGGCTACCGATGCTGTGGATCTGCAGCGCGATGAATCCTTCTTTGGAAACGCCGTCGATGACGTGTGCGACCGGCGTACCGTTCACCCACGTGCGCACGGTCGTGCCGATCGCTTCGATACGAAAGTGATTCCATTCGCCCATCTTGTAGAGCCCGCGCGCGTGCGGGTTCAACGAGTTCGGATACAGCCAGCCGCGGCGCTGCTCGTCGTACACGCCGCCGCTCCAATCGCGCTCGGAAGGATCGATGTCGACCTGGTAGCCGAAGACGCGCCCTTCGTTGTAGGCGGGATCGATTGCGCTTCGAATCTGCACGCCGCTGTTGGCGGGTCCGCCGTCTTGTTTGACTTCGAACTCCAGAACGAAATCGTCGTAGCTTTTTTCCGTAGCGAGAAAGCTATTGGGCGAGTCGGTTCGGGTAGTACCGACGATCGCGCCGTTCACGGCGACATACGACGCGCTGCCGTTGACGCGTTGCCAGCCCTTGAGCGTCCTCCCGTCGAACAAGGACACCCACCCGCTTTCTTCTTCGCCTGCGGCCGAAAGGACCGTCGCTCCGAAGCAGCCGATGAGGCCGCAGATCAGACTCGCAATCAGCCGCTCAACTTTGTTGTTCATTACGAGCTCATTCTCCACCCACAACCCCACTAATCGCAGGCAAAGCCGCGGCAGCGACTCTGACTAACCGCAACTCCCTATTCCCTATCCCCTAAGTGTTAGTTCATCGGTTCGAGCTCGGCATCGGCCCAGGGTTCATGGCGCGCGTCGATCTGGCCTCGGATGTAGCGCACCGTCGAAGGCGCGACGGGTGGCGCCCGATGACCCCATGAGCGACGAATATACGTGAGGATGGCGGCGATCCTCTCGTCATCCAGCGCACGCAGCGGCGGCATCGTCGAAGCGCCGCTCGTCTTGCCGTTGATTACGATACGCACGAGCGCATCGACGTTGCCGTTCACCCACCGCGAACCGACGAGCGGCGGCGCGAGGCCCTCTTGGCCTTGGCCGTCGGGTTGATGGCACGAAGCGCACACCGCGAACTCTTGTTTCCCGCGATCGAACAACTCGCGCTGCCGCTCGCTCAGCGAGGCCAGGGCTTGTGTAGTGTCGATCTGCTGACCCTGCCATCTGATGTGCTCGAGCGCTTCACGCGCTCGAGCGGCATACGCGCTGTTGCTCGCTGCGAAGGCGATCAATGCCCGCGGCTCCCGCGGCAGGAATACGGTTCGTTCTTTGCCCTTTTCACCCGGGATGAAGCGCTCCACGCCCTCGATGATCGCGGCATTCAACCATTCCTGCTCGGGATCGAGCAGACCAAGCAATCGATCGACGTTCGACGCGTCATTCGACTTCAGCACGGCAGCCGCGAGCGAGACGAGCACTGGCGTTATCGTGCCACGAGCGCGCTCGGGACTGTCCTTCAAGCGCGTGAGCAAGCGCAGCTCGCGGCCGGCGGCGCTGCTCACGATCGCATCGGCCACAAAAGGCCGATCGCCCACCGCGCGCGCGAGCTCCGTGAGCAGGGGGTCGGCACCATCGGGCGGTGCGGCACCGAGCGAAAGCGCGAGCTGCTGCTGAAAGACGAGCTCGCCCCACTCGGCACGCGCTCTCAGCGCGGCAAGCGTGCGCTGCGCGTCCTTCGAGAAGAACGGTTCGGACATGCGCGCCGCCGCGACCGCAACCCGAACTTCGGGATCTTCGAGTGCCCGAGCGACGGTCGGCCAGTCGAGCGCATCCAGTCCTTCGAGTGTCCACAACGCATGCAAGCGCGCGAGCGAAGATCGCGACGAGCGCACGAGCGCTCGCAGTGCGAGCGCGGCCCCTCGATCGCCGCGTTCGACGAGCACACGCTGTGCAGTATCGCGCCACCAAGCTTGCTCGTGGCCCAACGCCACGATGAGCTCCTCGCGGCTCGCCTCGGCGAGCTTCGGAATCCTCAGCGCAGGCGTCTCTTCCGGTACGACGCGATAGATGCGCCCCATACCGATGGGTGACTCGAGGCCGCGCTCTTTGATCTGGTTGCGCAAGTATGTCGTAACGAAGATGCGGTGCTGAATCACGCCTCGATACATATCGACGACGTACAACGCGCCGTCAGGCCCGTTGAACAAGTTGACGGGCCGGAAGCGCTCGTCCGTCGACGTCAAGAATTCGGTTTGCGCGTACGCATTACGCGCGCCCGGCGTACCGTCGCGCTCCTCCACGAGAATGCGCTTTACCAGATTCCCCGCCGGCTCCGCGATGAATACGTCGCCTTGAAAGTCGCGCGGAAAAAGCGTGCCGCGATAAACGACCGGTGCGCACGCGGCGGTAACGATCGGCAACGTGCCGTCCTCGCGCAGGATTTGATAGCCGCGATTGACGCCCGCGGTGATGCGTCCGGGCCACACGGGTAGATCGTGCGGCTTCACGAGCTGCAGGTTGATGCCCTGCGGCTCGACGACGTTCCCGCTGCGCCGAAAGTACTCCGCCGGCAGCACATCCATTCGCAACGGGTCGCTGTTCGAGTTGTAGAAGAGCCGGCCGAAATCGTCCTGCGTGATGCCCCATTGTCCGCGAAAG
>JAAYXG010000186.1 GCA_012516015.1 Lysobacteraceae bacterium
GCGCCGCCGTCGGGAGCGAACGTCAATTCCTCGAAGCGCGTACGCGAGACGCTGCCGAGCTGCGTATTGTCGAGATTGACCTCGCCGTACGATGCGTAGACATCGTAGTTCCAGTTGCTGCCGAACAGCTCGCCGCGCACGCCTCCCAGGATCTGATAGACCTCGTACGAATTGTTCTCGAAACGAGGTCCAAGCTCGCTCACACGTTTACCCATGCTGATGGGCGCCGTCGGGTCCGAGCGGGAAGCGAGCAACGTCGCCAGATCGGGCGGGATGAACGGGTTCGTAGGCGAGATGAACATCTGGCTCGCGGGGCTCGGCGCGAGCTGCGTGTCCGCCTCGTAATCCGCGTAGATGCCCTGTGCGTACAGCTCGGCGGCCGGCGTCACCTCGAAGCTTATGCGCCCGAACGCCGTCGTACGCTCGAGCGGCAATTGCAGATAGTTCGTCGGCGAGAAATTGTAGGTGTAGACGAGATCGCTCACGTCTGTGCGATTGCCTCGATAGTTGAAGACGCTCGGCGTCTCGCCATCGCCGGTCGTAAACAGCGTACCGTCGTCATTGAATGCGAACGTATTCGTGAGGACGCTTCCGGGCGGCACACCATACTGGGCGAACACCTGATCCTTCGCCGCTTGGCTCGCGGCGACGGAGACGGAGCCCTCTTCGATCGTACCCGAACCCTGCGGGATGAAGCCGATCTCCTGATTGACGTAACCCAGGGCGACTTGTGCGAAGTCGCGGTCCGCGGCGAGCACCGCATCGCGCTCCGCATAGGCAACGTTGAGCATCGCCTTGCCGCGTCCCTCGGCGAACGATAAGCCGCCCGTGATTCCGACCTGCCATTCCTCGCCGTCCGATTCGGTGGTCTGTCCCCAGTTGCCGTCGAACTGCAGACCTTCGAAATCTTTCGTCTTGATGTTGACGACGCCGGCGATGGCGTCGGATCCGTAGGCGGCAGACGCACCGCCCGAAATGATCTCGACATTGGAGATCAGCGAGGCCGGGATGATGTTCAAATCGACCGCGCCGCTGTCGTCCGAAGGAACGATGCGCTTGCCGTCGAGTAGCACGAGCGTACGCTCGATACCGAGACCGCGAAGCTCCATGTTCGCTTGGCCGTTGTTCGAGGGATTGTTCGACGTGTTCGTCACCGAGGGAACGAACTGCGGCAGGGTATTGAGCATCGTCTCGACCGTGGTCGATCCCGTTTCGCGGAAGTTCGCTTCGCTGACGGTGACGATCGGGCTCGCGGATTGGTAATCCGGCCGCACGATGCGCGAACCCGTTACGATGACTTCGGCTACATCGCTGTCTTGCGCATTGACCGGCGCGGCGATCGCGCCAATGGCGCTCGTCATCAGCGTCAAACGCACTGCGCTACGGAGTGCTTGATTGTCTACGGACATGGAATGACCCTCGCTGCAAATGATTAGCGAACGGAGCAGAGCCACGATTCATATCGCTCCATTCGTGCAATGACCCCCTGCTGGGCGATGTCGTCTTCACGCAAGTAGCAACGCTACAGGCTGCACCCAAGCAGCAGTTGCTTCGTGGCGTCGAGAGTACAACTGGAGATTTCGAAAAGGAAAGCGCACTTCACGCTATACGCGGGTAAGCACTAACCGACTGTAATAGTTACATTTGTTGCTAACTCAACCAGTGCGAGCCAACTGTGCACAAGAGCGCTCCAGCGTTGCCAGAACGACACACATCGCGGCCGATTCGAGCACCGTGTAACACCGGCGAAGGTGGTCGCGAAGCGTGAGCCGTCGAACGCGAAGCTCCGAAGAAAAAACACGTGCAAAAAAAAGGCGGCTCCCGAAGGAGCCGCCCCAAGTTGTCGCGATGAAAGTCGTTCTTAGAAGTCGACCTTCACGCCGAGACGGAAGTAACGGCCCATGATGTTCGGACCATGCCATGCAGGGTTGAAGCCGAACAGGCTGTAAGCCGCGGAGGGATCGAAGTCCGGCTCGATGTCGAACACGTTCAGGATGTCCACGAACACCAGATAGGTGTCGTTGATCCGATGACGCGCGGTCAAGTCGACGTTCCACGCTGCATCGCTCTTACACAGCACCGGCGTTCCGTCGACATACGTCTGCGTCGAAGCGTGCTCCGACGCATTGAACGCGCAATCGCCCTTGATGCCGCCGAAGTCGATCGAGGCCGTGTCGAGACCGCTCGTGTAGTAGGTGGTCAAGGACAGCGACGTCGATCCCCAGGCGTTGTCGAACTCCACGGTGTTCTGCCAAGCCGCGCGATACTCCGGAGA
>JAAYXG010000187.1 GCA_012516015.1 Lysobacteraceae bacterium
ATGCCGGTGAAGTCGGGCGCGACGACCCTGTACCGTGTGCGCATTGGACCTATGCCGGATCGAGCTGCGGCGGAGGAGACGCTGCGCCGGGTAAGGGCGAAGGTTTCCGGCGCGGCCGTCGTGACGCATCCGTGATGCGCTTCGCGAATGGGCTCGTCATGAGGCGTAAAGTGGGCAGCCTGGAAGGCCGACTGATAGAATTCGCACGCTTTGGCCGATCGCTTGCGCGACGGCGGTGAATGTCGCGTCTCACAGGGTGATCAGCCTGCTCGTATGAATGGTGCCGACCTCCTGATTCTCGGCGTGCTCGCAATCTCGGTGCTGCTGGGGCTCGCCCGCGGTTTCGTCCGCGAAGCAATTGGACTTCTCTCATGGCTCGGCGGTCTGTGGTTGGCATGGCGCTACGCGCCGCTCCTGGAGCCGAGCTTGGGCGGAGCGGTCGGCGAGCCGCCGGTGAGCACGTGGACTGCACGCGTTTTGATCCTCCTTCTCGTTCTGCTCGTCGGCTGGTTGGTTGCCGCCGTGCTGAGCCATCTTCTTCGTCATTCCGGCTTGAGCCTGCTCGTCGACAGAATTCTGGGAGCGACTTTCGGCGTCTTACGCGGAGTCGTCGTCATTGCCGTCTTCGTTCTGCTCGGACAATTCGTCCAATTGACGGACGTAGAGTGGTGGAAGGAATCACGTCTCTTGCCGTACGCGGCGGAGCTCGCGGGCTGGATTCAGACTTTCGCGGAAACCGGCGTGCAAATGCTCGAAGAGCAGGCGCGTATCGGCGAGTCCTCGTTGAGGGGTTGAGATAATGTGCGGTATCGTCGGAATCGTCGGTCATTCGCCCGCTAACCAGCAGATCTATGATGCGCTGACCGTCCTACAGCATCGCGGTCAGGACGCCGCCGGCATCATGACCTATCACGACGGCGAGCTCTTCTTGCGCAAGCAAACCGGGCTCGTTCGCGATGTCTTCCAGCAGCGCCACATGCTCGCGCTCAAGGGCAACATCGGTATCGGCCACGTACGGTATCCGACCGCGGGCTACGATACCTCCTCGGAAGCCCAACCCTTCTTCGTAAATTCTCCTTACGGCATCTGCCTCGGCCACAACGGCAACCTGACGAACGCCAGTGAGCTCGCCGAGGTTCTCACGCGGGAAGACCTGCGGCATCTCAACACGAGCTCCGACTCCGAAGTGCTCTTGAACGTGCTCGCGAGCGAACTCTCGCGTACACGCACGCCCCGGGCGTCGGCTACGGACATCTTCAATGCGGTGACCGCACTTTATCGCCGCGTGCGCGGCGGATTCGCGGTCGTCTCGATGATCGTGGGGCACGGCTTGCTCGGGTTCCGCGATCCGCACGGCATCCGTCCGCTCGTGCTCGGAAAACGCGAATCGCCGCGCGGCCCCGAGTACATGCTGGCCTCCGAAAGCGTGGCGCTCGACATGCTCGGTTTCACGCGTGTGCGCGATGTCGGACCCGGCGAAGCGGTGTTCATCGACGAACACGGTCGCTTCTATTCGCATCAATGCGCGCCCGTCACGAAGCACACGCCTTGCATTTTCGAATACGTGTACTTCGCGAGACCGGACTCGATCATCGATAACATCTCCGTGCACAAGGCACGCTTGCGCATGGGCGATTTGCTGGCCGAGAAGATCCGCCGCATTTGGCCCGATAACGACATCGATGTCGTGATCCCGATCCCGGATACGAGCCGCACCGCGGCCGTGCAAGTCTCGCAGCTCCTCGGCGTCAAGTACCGCGAAGGCTTCGTCAAGAACCGCTACATCGGCCGCACGTTCATCATGCCTGGGCAGGAGCAACGCGCGAAGTCCGTGCGCTCGAAGCTCAACGTGATCGATCTCGAGTTCCGCGGCAAGAACGTCTTGCTGATCGACGATTCGATCGTGCGCGGCACGACCTCCGCGCAAATCATCGATCTCGCGCGGGAAGCAGGCGCGCGCCGCGTGTACTTCGCTTCCGCGGCGCCGCCCGTGCGGTACCCGAACGTGTACGGAATCGACATGCCCGCGGCGTCCGAGCTCGTGGCGGCGGGCCGTACGGAAGAAGAAGTTGCGAAATTGATCGGTGCGGATCGGTTGATCTATCAGGATCTCGACGATCTCGTGCGCGCTTGCTTGCACCACGATTCGCATATCCAAGCATTCGACACCTCGTGCTTCTCCGGCGAATACGTCACGGGAGACGTCACGCCCGCTTATCTAGCGCGCCTGCAGGAAGAGCGCTCCGATCAGGCGAAAGCTCGCCGGCGCCGCAGCGGCCAAGGTGCGGTGAAGGCCATCAGAGCGGTCTAGCCCGCATTTCTCAAAGGGCGGTTTGGCGCGCGAGGCAAGATGATGGCGAATAAGGCAAATCGAAGCTCATCGCCGAGTACGGCCTGTCAGGGCGCCAAACCTATCGCGGCCCTGGCGGCGCTTAAGCTCGCCTCGCTTGCTGTTACACGAAGTACGTCCGTGCACTTCGCCCTGCGGGCAGCCATTCGGCTGTGCAAAACGGCAGTCCTGCCGTTTTGTCTCTCAAGCCATAGCGATGACCCACATGGATGTGGGAAATGCCGGTGTCGTAGGGAACGATCACCGGCCGGCTATGGCTTTCCGTCCAGCGCGGCGCGAACCAAGCTTAATAGCGCGCCAGCGTCCGCGATTCCTTTGAGAAATGCGGGCTAGCTCGCGCGAGATGCGCGGGGCTGCATGGCGATGGACACTGTGAATGCGCCTGTCGGCGATGCCGAGCCCGCGCCGCGCTTTCTGATCGTGACCGATCAGACGAGCTTCGCGCGCGCCCTCGAGCAGCATGTCTCGATCGTCTGGCCTGAGGCCGAGTGCCGCATTCATGCGCCGCTTCAGTCCGGGCGATTCCACGCGGCGTTCACGGCCGTCGCCTACGATGCCGTGCTTCTCGACGACAAGGTCGAGCGCGGGCTCGGGATCGAATGGCTGGACGATCTTCAGCATCGCGCACAGTTCCCGCCGGTTGTCTACTTCGCAGCCGGCGACGTGCCCGTGCGAGCTGCACAAGCGCTCGCGAGCGGCGCGATCGAGTGCATCGCGCGCGAGCGCATCGACCACGCCAAGCTCGCAAGCGCATTGCGCGATGGTGTGCGACGTCGTCGCCAAGGGTCGGGCGCAGGCGCGCGGCGAGAGTCGCAATCGCGCTTCGGACCGATCACGATTCCGGGCTATCGGTTCGTGAGCGAGCTCGCGGTCGGCGGTACCTCCATGGTGTATCTCGCCGAGAGCGAACGGGCCGGCGAGATGGTCGTCCTCAAAGTGCTCAAAGATCGCAGCGAGAAGAGCGAGGAGCACTTGCAGCTCGTGCGATTCCGTCAGGAATACGAGCTGATCTCGAAGATTCGTCATCCGAATGTCGTGCGCATACTCGATCTCGGGCTGACGGACGAGTACGCGTACATCGCGATGGAGTACTTCCCGAAGGGCGATCTGCGAGCGCACATCGCGAGCGGAATTCCGCCCGATCGGGCATTGAGCTATCTCGCCCAGATGGCGAGCGCGCTCGAAGTCGTGCACGCGGTCGGTGTGCTTCACCGCGATTTGAAGCCCGGCAACGTGATGATGCGCGCGGACGGCTCGCTTGCGCTCATCGATTTCGGTTTGGCCAAGCATTTCGAAAAGGCCGCGGACATCACGGCAACGGGCGAGATCTTCGGTACGCCCTACTACATGAGCCCCGAACAGGGCCATGGTCACGAGCTCGACGAGCGCAGCGATCTTTACAGTCTCGGCGTGATCTTTTATGAAATGCTGACCGGCAAGAAGCCCTTCGTCGCTCCGGCTCCCATGACCGTGATCTACATGCACGCGAATTCGCCGCGCCCGCGGCTCGATGCGGATCTGCGGAGATTGCAGCCCTTGCTCGATGGTCTGATCGCCAAGACGCCGAGCGAGCGCTTTGCTTCCGCAACGGCGCTGCTGGCGGGCATCGAAGCGCTACTGGAGAAGACATGAACGCGCGCGCCGTAGAGCGGCATGTGCCCTCGCCGCTGCGGGTGCCGACCGATGCCAAGTGGTTCGACGTCGCGTGCGAGCGCTGGCAGGAGCTGCTTCTCGATCATGCGAATTGCGAGAAGAAGGCGGCCTCGACCGCCCTCAGCCTCATCTTCGCGTACGCGGAGGATCTCGATCTCACGAATCGCCTGTCGCGCCTTGCGCGCGAAGAGTTGCGCCACTTCGAGCAGGTGCAAAAGCACATGGCCGATGCCGGCGTCGCGTTTCGACGCCTGACGCCCGCGCGTTACGCCGAAGGACTGCGACGTGCCGTTCGCCGCAGCGAGCCGGGGCGCCAACTGGATTTGCTCCTATGCGGTGCTTTGATCGAAGCGCGCTCGTACGAGCGCTTCGTCGGGCTCGTGCCGAAGCTGCATGAGCCGCTCGCATCGTTCTATCGCAGTCTCGCGGAATCGGAAGCGCGGCACCAATCGCTTTATCTATGGCTCGCCGAGACGCGAGCGGATGCCGCTGACATGCAAGCCCGTCTCGCCGTCCTGTCGGAGATCGAAGCCGATCTCGCGACGTCGCCGGATAGACAGTTCCGGTTTCATTCCGGTACGCCTGTGTGAGGGCGCTCGCGGTAGCGCATCGAGCGCATAGCCGCGCTCGTCCCACCTAAGAACGCTGCCTTGCTCGTACCAATCGCCGAGGACGATGCGCGTGGCCGTCTTGCCGTCCAAGGGCACTTCGTGGATCGCGGGACGGTGTGTGTGGCCGTGCACGATGCAATCCACGCCGTAGCGAGAGAACGTCGCGACCACTTCTGCGGCATTGACGTCCATGATCTCGGGCGCGGCGCGGTCCATGGATTCGATGTGCGCCTTGCTGCCCGCGCGCATGCGTGCCGCAAGCTTCTGTCGCTGCCGTAAGCTCAGGCGACGCATCGTGAACTGCACGAGCGGATTGCGCACGATGCGCCGCAGTCGTTGATACGCGGCATCGTCCGTGCACAGCGAGTCGCCGTGCAAGAGCAACACGCGGCGTCCGTACAGATTGACGACCGTGCCGTCCTCGAGCAGCCGCACGCCGGTTTCTTCGCAGAAGCGTTTGCCGATCAGAAAATCGCGATTGCCATGTATCAGATAGCACGGCACGCCGGTGGACGTCAGGTCGCGCAGGGCTCGAATCGCGCGGCGTTTGTCGGGATCGGGATCGTCGTCTCCGATCCACGCTTCGAACAGGTCCCCGAGGATGTAGAGCGCCTTCGCGTGCTTCGCCTCTTCGACTAGAAAGCGCAGGAACTGATCCGTGATCTGCGGATGCGCTCCGTCGAGATGGAGGTCGGAGATGAAAAGGGTGCTCACGGCAGTAGGGCGTGGGGCTCGGGGCGTGGGGCCTGGGTAAGAAGGAAGTGGCTCGGCGCTGTCGGTTCAGCGATCTGGTGCTCTGGCCCAAGCCCCAGGCCCCATGCCCCGAGCCCTTTCACAGAATTTCCATCTTCTCGATCACGATCGGCTTGAGCGGGGCTTCGCTTTCGAAAGGTCCGCGCTCGCCGGTTGCAACCGCGCCGATCTGATCGATGACGTTCATGCCTTCGATCACGCGACCGAACACGGCGTAGCCCCAGCGGCTCGGTTGCGGGTCGAGTGCGGGATTGTCCGCGAGATTGACGTAGAACTGCGAGGTGCCGCTATGGGGCGCGCCGGTACGCGCGAGGCCGACGGTACCTCGCAGGTTCGAGAGTCCGTTGCCCGATTCGTTCGGGACGGGCTCGCGAGTCGGCTTTTCATTGTATTCCTGGTCGTAGCCACCGCCCTGAGCGACGAAGTTGCCCACGACGCGATGGAACAGCGTGCCTTCGTAATGCCCGGCGCGCACATACTCGAGGAAGTTTGCGGTCGTGAGCGGCGCGCGTTGCGTCTCGAGTTGAATGAGGAAGCTCCCGAGGTTCGTGTAGACACGCACGAGAGTCGGCTCTTGAGCGTGCGTCGGCATGGCGATCAAGTTGCAGACGAGCAAACAAAGCAAAACGCGCAATTTCATGAGTGTGTGTATCCCCGCTCGTGTGTGGGAGCGATCTTACCAAAGCAGGCGAGGGTAGCCGGACGGGACGAAGCGTGCCCTGCCGTATAGAATACGCAGCCCACTCGAGCCCGGAACCGCGACGGGTACGGGTGCTTCCTCGAGCGGCAGACGGCCAACGCGAACGCGCAGAAAGTAATCAAGAGATAGCAGCAATCCATGTCTTCCGGCTCAGTCGTCACGCGGTTCGCGCCCAGCCCGACGGGCTACCTTCATCTCGGCAATGCACGCACCGCGCTTCTCAATTTCCTGGCTGCGCGAAAAGCGGGCGGCCGGTTCATCTTGCGCGTCGAAGACACGGATGAGGCGCGCTCGACCGAGGCATTCATGCATTCCTTGTTCGGGGACCTGCGGTGGCTCGGACTCGATTGGGACGAAGGCCCAGATATCGGCGGGCCGCACGGAGCCTATCGTCAAGCGGAACGCGGAGCGATCTACGAAGAGTGGCTCGGTAAACTCGCTGCGGCGGATCTGACATATCCGTGCTTCTGCACGCCGGCGGAGCTGGCCATCTCGCGTAAGCAGCAGCTCGCCTCCGGTAAGCCGCCGCGCTATGCAGGAACGTGCCGGGCGCTGTCGGCCGCAGAACGCGCCGAACGTCTCGCGCGAGGCCAGGCTGCGGCGCTGAGATTCCGCGTGCCCGCCGGCCGAACGGTCGCGTTCGACGATATCGTCCACGGCGAGCAGCGCTTCCAAACCGACGGTATCGGCGATTTCATTATTCGCAGGACCGACGGCAGCACGGCATTCTTTTTTTCCAACGCGCTCGACGATGCGCTGATGGGCGTCAATCTCGTCCTCCGCGGCGACGATCACATGACGAATACGCCGCGTCAGATCCTGATTTTGGAGGCGCTCGATTTGCCGATTCCGCGCTACGCGCACGTCGCGCTGTTGCTCGGGATGGACGGCGCGCCGCTGTCGAAGCGTCATGGGGCGTTGAGCCTTCACGATTTACGCGAGCGCGGCTATTTGCCCGAAGCCGTCTGCAATCATCTCGTCCGTCTGGGACACACGTGCGTCACCGACGGATGGCTCGATCGGGAGGCGATGCTCAAAGACTTCGACCTGCAGCGGCTCGGGCGTGCTGCCGCAAAATTCGACGAAGCGCAGCTGCGCCACTGGCAGAAGGAAGGCGTGGCGCAGTTGTCTCGGGAGGCCTTTCGCGCGTGGACGGCGGCACAACTCCCGCAAGGAATCGACGAGGAGCGTCTTGCCAGCTTTCTGGAAGCGGTGCGCCCCAACGTCGAGTTTCCCGACGACGTGGCGCGCTGGGCGCAGGTCGTGTTCGGCACCGAGCTCGAAATCGCCCCGGAAGCAAGGGCCGCGATACGCGAGGCCGGGACGAGCTTCTTTGCCTGCGCACGAGAGGTATTCGCGCGCGGCGGAGCGGATTTCAAGCAGATCGTGCGCGAAGTCGGTAGAGCTTGCGGCGAGAAGGGACCCGCCCTCTTCATGCCGCTGCGGGCCGCGCTGACGGGCGCGACGCATGGTCCGGAGCTCGCGCCGCTGCTCGCGCTCATCGCGAGCGACGAGGTTTCGAGACGTCTCGATCGCGCCGAGCAGATCGCCAAGTGATCCGTCGCAGAAGCAACATGCAAATCTTCAATTCGCTGACCGGTCGCAAAGAAACCTTCAAGCCGCTCGTCGACGGCGTAGTGCGCATGTACGTGTGCGGCGATACCGTCTATGACTACTGTCACGTCGGGCACGCACGTTCGAAGATCGCGTTCGACGTCGTGCGGCGCTATCTCACCTACAAAGGCTACAAGGTGATCTTCGTCCGCAACATCACCGACATCGACGACAAGATCATCGCGCGAGCGGCGGAGAACGGCGAGAGCGTGCGCGAGCTGACCGATCGATTCATCAAGGCGATGCACGAGGACTACGACAGGCTCGGGATCCTGCGGCCGGATCACGAGCCGCGCGCGACGGAGCACATTCCGAGCATCATCGCGATGACGGAGAAGCTGATCGAGAAGGGGTATGCGTACGTCGCAAGCAACGGCGAC
>JAAYXG010000188.1 GCA_012516015.1 Lysobacteraceae bacterium
GCGCGCATCGCAAGATGCATCTTGCGCATCGCGAAATAGTGGAAGCGGAACGTGAGCTCGGGCGTGGTGAATCGGTTCGGTTGCTGCTCGAGCGGCAGCGTGATGTTGAAGCCGATGCTCGGTGCGCCGACTTCCCATGCGCCGCGGTTTGCGGCCTCCATGATCCCGGGCCGCCGCCGGTTGCAATCACGTTGTCGCGCCAGCGTTCATGCGGTGCTCGTGCGCCCCCGCGCTCCGATACGATACGGCCGACTTCGCGCGCGGCCTGGTACCAAGCGAGCCGTCGCTGCATTTGCGCGAGTGCCGCGCGCTCCTCGTCCGTCTGCGGAGCGGGCATTTGCGCCACCATCTCGGGCGAGGGCACGCGCGCGCCACCGAAGACGATGATCGTCGAGCGAATGCCCCAATCTCGAAGCAGCAGCTCCGCTTTCGCATACTCGAGCGCAAAACGCACGGCACGCATCTCGTCGCGGAGCAGGAAATCCGTGTCTTCGATGGGTAAGGAGTAACTGGGCGAGCGCAATTGCGCGGAACTATCGGGCGGAATGCTCGGATTCATGGTCTCTGTTCGATGTGCAAGGGAAGAAAGGGGCTCTCTCGCAAGGCACGCTGAGCTCGCAAAGAAAGAAGGGAAGATACAGCTATTGGACCGGTTGTTCGTTGCGCGCTTGCGCGATAGCGTGATAGCAGGAGCCTTGGTCGGGCAAGGTTTGGACTCGGTCTTCTTCTGACCTTGGCAGCTTAGCGTGCTTTGCGAGATTCCTCCTAGAAGAGCGTAGATGAACAATGTCTAACAAGCTTCGTGCTGTCGTCAAGAAAGTGGAGCCGATGTGCTCGGGGTTTCTACGAGTCAATCGCTACGAGGTGGATGTCGAGCGGCACGAGGGCGGATGGCGGACGTCGAGGTGGGAGGTCATGGAGCGCGGCAATTCGGTTGCGGTCCTCGCTTACGATCCCGTCCGAGACGAACTCGTGCTTGCGAACGAGTTTCGCCCCGGCGCGCTCGTCGCCGGCGACTACCCGTTTACGGACAATTTGGTGGCGGGCGGCGTTGCCGATGGAGAATCGCCGCTCGATGCCGCCGTGCGCGAGATGAAAGAAGAAACGGGCCTGGAGCTGACTCACCCCATCCTCGTTCATCCTGGCGCCTTCGTCAGCTCCGGCGGCACGTCCGAGAAGATCGCCCTCGTCGCGGGTACGGTCGATGCCAGCCTCGCAAGCGGCGCGCTCGGCAATCCGGACGAGAGCGAAGATATCCTGAGCGTCGTCTTGCCCGCCGAAGAATTCATTCGCCGCGTGCGCGAAGCGGAGATCACCGACCTGAAAACGCTCGTCGCCGGTTATTGGCTCGCTGAACGACGGGCGCGCAGCACGCACTGGGGCTGAGGAAGAGAAAACTCTCGCCACGTAGAGCAAGCCGGAATATTTCTCGAAATCCATCGGCGTCCCTGCGAAATTCTCGTATCTGCACTTCCTTTGCGAGCTTCGGGCGCTTGGCGAGAGTCATCTTGCCTCTTCTTCCTTCCTGAGCTCGCTCGGCGTCTCAGCGCGCTGTTCGGAAGGCTTGTCGGTGTGTGCGAGATTGAAGGCCGTCACGATGAGCGACAGGTGCGAAAAGCCCTGGGGGAAGTTACCGACCTGCCGTTCGTGCTTCGTGTCGTACTCTTCCGCGAGCAAGCCGACGTCGTTCGCTAGCGAGAGCAAGCGCTCGAACATCGCGATCGCCTCGTCGCGGCGACCGGTCATTGCATAGGCATTGACGAGCCAAAAGCTGCAGGCGAGAAATGCGCCTTCACCTGGGGGCAGTCCGTCGTCGGTCTCGGCAGTGTCGTAGCGAAGGACGAAGCCATCTTTGAGAAGAGTCTTCTCGACGGCTTCTATCGTGCCGTGCACGCGCGGGTCGTCGGCGGGGAGGAACCCGAGCTCAGGAATCAGCAGCAGACTCGCGTCGAGCTGTTTCGAACCGTACGCTTGCACGAAGGTGTTGCGCGCCGGATCGAACGCCTTCTCGCACACTTCGTCGTGGATGCGCTCGCGAAGCGCTTTCCAGCGTTCGAGCGGCGCCGCGAAGCCGTACTGCTCCGCGTCTTTGATCGCGCGGTCGAACGCGACCCAAGCCATGATCTTCGAATGCGTGAAATGCTGCGGGGGGCCGCGGACCTCCCAAATGCCGTTGTCC
>JAAYXG010000189.1 GCA_012516015.1 Lysobacteraceae bacterium
CGCTCGAGCGTGTTGCCGGCGCGCAGGTGCAATCCGTCGACATTCTGAGTGACGAGCACGAAGCGATCGGCTTCGCCTCGCGTCGCGAGCTCCTGCTCGAGTCGCGCAAGCGCGAGGTGTCCTTCGTTCGGCTGCGCGGCGCGACAGAGACTGCGTCGATACAAGTACCAGCCCCAGATTTCATCGCGCATGCGCTCGAAGGCCGCGCGCGTCGCGAGCTCTTGAGGGAAGTAGTTGCGCGAGCCGATGCGCCAATAGCCTTCCTTACCGCGAAACGTGGGGATACCGCTCTCCGCGGAAATGCCCGCGCCCGTGAGCACGAGGATGAGTCCGGTCCCATCCCATACGGAAGACAGCCACTCCCGCGTCCAAGCGAGGTCCTGCGCAATGTTCGATGTGGTCATGATCGGTAGGGAGCTTAAGCCACCGCAACAATTTTCCAACCTTTTGGCCTGTTCCTGCGTCTCAACGGGACGCAACGCCTGAGGCACGTCGAATGATCGAGCAGCATCCCGTATCGCAGAAGCGAACGATGACGGATCGTGTCATCTCGGGCTTCGCGGTGCCGCTTCTGCTATTGGGATTCAGCGCCGCGGCTTTCGGCGTCGAGATCGATGGAAGTATCGGCGACGAAGAATGGCGGGACGCTCGATACGTCACGGATTTCCGGAAGGTGCAGCCGCTGAACGGCGAGCCCGCTTCGCACAAGACCGAAGCGTGGATCCTCGCGACGCCGGATGGGCTCGCGGTCGCATTTCGCAACGCTCAGCCGCCGTCCGTGCCGCGGACGAAGCAGCGGGTGCAGCGCGATTTCGATGCTCAGGTCGATCGCGTCAACGTCATGATCGATTTCGACGGCGATCATCGCACCGGTTACAACTTCACGTTGAGCTCCACGGGCGGGGTCTACGACGCGGTCATCACGAACGAGAACAGCTTCAACTCCGATTGGGACGGCAATTGGCGCTACGCCGTCAGCGAGGATGAAGAAGGCTGGTCGGCGGAGTTCTTGATTCCGTGGCACATCGCGCCGATGCGCGATGCGGCGGGTGAGGTGCGTACGGTTCGGATCTATCTCGATCGCGTCGTCGGCGCCACCGGCGAACGCTTTGCGTGGCCGCTCGCGAGTCACGAACGTCCGCGGTTCCTGTCCGAGTTCGCACCCATCGAGGTCGCGAGCTACAGTCATGTGCTCCTCGCGATCACGCCTTACGTCTCGAGCTTGTACGACAACGTGCGTTCGAGCGGCCAGCTCGACGGCGGCGTCGATCTCTTTTGGAAGCCGAACGGCCAGATGCAGCTGACCGCGACCGTGAACCCGGACTTCGGTCAGGTCGAGAGCGACGATCTCGTCGTCAGCTTCGATGCGACCGAGACGTTCATCAGCGACAAGCGACCGTTCTTCACCGAGAACCAGGGGCTGTTCGAGTTCACAACGCCCTCCGATTACAGCCAGCTTCTATATACGCGCCGGATCGGCGGGCCGGCCGACGACGGCCGAGGCTCGGGCGACATCACGGCCGCGCTCAAGTTGAATGGCAGCATCGGGGCCACGAAGTACGGCGTCTTTGCAGCGGATGAGGCGGACAGCGTCGGACGATCTTTCGCGGCGCTGCGCGTCGTCCGCGACTTCGCCACGCAAGATCTCGGGTTGATGGCAACGTACGTCGAGCGACCGTTCCTCGATCGCGAGGCGAGCGTCGTCGGCGTCGATCACAACTGGCGACCGACCTCACGTTGGAACATACGAACGCGCGTTTTCGGGAGCGATGTCGAACAAGCAGGCGTGAGCGTTCGCGATACCGGCGCGACCGTGTGGGCCGACTACGAAATGGACCACGGCTGGCGTCAGCAGTGGATCGCGATGCATTTCGGCGACGAGCTCGAGATCAACGACGCCGGCTATCTCTCGCGCAACAGCATGAACTACCTGCATTGGCAGGTGAATCGCCGCTTCACCGATTTGCCCGAAGATTCGCGTTACGCCTCCAAGGATTGGCGCTGGCGAGTGAGCAGCGCCCGCAACGATCACGGCGAGCTGCTCGATTATCAGTTTCGCATCAGTCGCGAGAGCCGTTTGCGCAACGGCAGCTACGAGTATGCGCAGATCAACGTGAACAGCGCCGGCGTCGACGACCTGCTCACGCGCGGTCACGGTGTCGTCAACTTGCCGCCGAACTTCAATTCGTATTTCGAATACGACCGGCCTCGCAAAGGCAATTGGGCGTACCACATCGAGGCGGAAGCGTTCAGCGGCGGTCTCGCGGGAAACGACAAGGTCGGCTATAGCTTCTATCTCGAGCCGACGTACTTCGTGAGCGACGCGTTCAACACGTACGTCGGCGTCTACATGAAACGCACGCCCGCGTGGCTCGTGTGGCAACGGGAGAACCTGATCGGAAGCTTCGACGGGAAGCAGGCGGATTTCAACGCGGGGTTCAATTGGACGATCGGCAATCGACAGGAGCTTCGGCTCAAGCTGCAGGCGATCGCGGTCAACGCACGCTTGCGTCAAGGCTATCGGGTCGATCCGCACGGCAGGACGATCGAAACCGGCCAAGCCGTGGATGATTTCAGCGTGCGGAACCTCGGCTTTCAGATCCGCTATCGCTACGAGCTCGCGCCGCTCTCTTATCTTTACATCGTGTACGGCCGCGGCGGCTACGATCAAGACGTCGTCTCCGCAGGAGATTCGGGCAGACTCCTACGCGACAGCTTCAGCCTGCGCGACGACGAGCAGCTACTCGTGAAGGTGAGTTATCGGTTCGAGACGTAGCTGTCCAATGGCCAGGAAAATGAGGCACCCACCTTCTTCGCTCCGGCGGAGGCCCACCACTGTCCGGGGAAATGTGAAGCCCACTCTCGTCGCTCCTGCGGAGGCAGGAGTCCAGGTCTATGCGCGCACGGCGCACCGTTCTTTGCCTGGATCCCGGCCTA
>JAAYXG010000017.1 GCA_012516015.1 Lysobacteraceae bacterium
GAAGCGGTCGGTGAACCAGAAGTCCGCGCCCAGATTCGCTAGATGCTCGGGAATACCTGGAATCGTCGAACCGGACGGAACCAGAAGCTTGTCTTCGCCGACGATGGCGAGGGAATCCTCATCGTCCTCGAACACCGGATGGTTGGGACTGTTGACCGTAAACGCATCCTCGAACGTCGCGTCGACGTAGCTATAGGCGAACGACCAGCGGATCCGATCGGTCTGATGCGAGAGCCCCAACTCGATGCCGGCGCGGCGCGTATCGCCTACGTTATCGAAGAAGCCGACGTTCGCCTGTGCGCCGCCGGTCGTCTGAAAGAGGATGTCGTCGCGGTTGATCGTATGGAACGCGCCGATCGACCAGCGCATGCCGTTACCGGCTTGACCGCGCAATCCGACCTCGGCCGTACGCGCGACGACTTCATCGAGCGGCGGATCCGCCAAGAACGCGTTCGGTAAGTTGCACGGCGCGTCCTCGCTCGCACACGCGAGCTCGACCGGCGTAGGCGCACGCGTCGACTCGCCCACGTTGGCGTAGAGCGTCATGGCGTTGCCGATGCGATACGTGAGGCCGAGCGCAGGGTTGAAGCGCTCGTAGCGGTGCTTGCCGTTCAACTCGGGCGTCTCGCCGGTGCGGTCGTTCAAGCGGATGCGCGTCGTATCGTAACGCCCCGACAGCGTGAGCCCGGCGCGATCCGTGAGCGCAAGGGTATTCGAGAAATAGGCGCTCGCGATTGAGACTTCGCTGCGAACGTCCGTGTAGAACTCCTGGGCAAAGATGCCGGTGCGCGATGTCGCGCGATTCTCCAACAATCGCGCAACTTCGACTGCCGAGTTGAACGAGGTCCGGCCCTCGTTCAGCGCGACGCCGAAAATAAAATCATTGTTGCGACCGTTCCAGTCCGTCGTCCACGCAAGCTGAACCGACGCGCCGTAGCTCTCCTGCTCGCGCCGTCCGATGTTGTTGATCGCGTCGAGCTCCTCGCCGTCGATCTCCGCCTCGATCGGATTGCCCGCCGCATCGAGCACGACCTGAATGCCGGCATCGTCCTCCGCCGAGCATTCGTCATCGTCGTTCAGGTCGTCGAAATCCTCTCTGACGAGAAACTCATCATCGCCGAACTCGCACTCCTCGAAAATGGTGCCGTCGCCGTTGAAGCTGTCCGTATCGATCTCCCGATAGTGCGCATTTCCGGCGAGAACGAGCGAGTCGGACAGGCGGTGCTGACCCGTGAGGATGAGCTGTACTTGCGAGTTCTCCGTCAGGTCGGGATGCGTGAAGACTTGCTCGCGATCGATGCTGAGCAGCTCCGCGGGCGAGGCACCGTTGCCGCGCAGCTCCGTCTCGCCGACCGAGACACTGAGATCGAGCGCCGAGTCTTGTGCGCCCCGCCAACTCAGCACACCGAAGTAGCGAATGGCTTCGGATTTCGAATAGTCGCGCCAGCCGTCTTCCTCGAAGTAATCGACGTTCGCGTAGTAGCCAAACGTATCGCCATGCCCGCCGTGCTGGGCGGACGCGACCCTGCGACCGAACGAGCCGCCATAGACTTCGAACGAGGTGCCTTCGTAGTCGAATCCGTTCTTCATCTGGAACGAGAGCGCGCCACCGAGCGAATTCAACCCGAACACCGGATGCGAGCCGCCCAACATCTGCACGCTGCGAATCGCCGACAGGGGGATCAGATCCCAGTTGACCGTGTCGCCGAACGGCTCGTTGATGCGTACGCCGTTCTGATAGACCGCAAGTCCCTGGGGTAGGCCGAGCAGCGGCGAGGCCGTAAAGCCGCGGAAGTTGACGTCCGGCTGCAAGGGGTTGTTCTGCGCGTGGTTGATGTTCACTCCGGCGAACGAGCGGTTCAGCAATTCCGTCACATCCGTCGCCTGCAGGCGCTCGATGTCTTCATCGGTCGCGAACTGCACGCTCGAGGGCACGTGGGCCAGATCGACGGGGGCTCCATAGGGCGCCGTCACGATGACCTCCGGGACCGCTCGCGCGGGTTCCGCCCCCAATGCCGCAGTACTGGCTCCCGCCAGAACGAAAGCGATTACCGATCGAAGCTTCTTGCTCGTAACCATGTGCATCCCCGCCCCTTCTAAAAAAGACGCGTAACCCATACGCGGCGTTGCATGAAACGAGCCTCAGAAGTTGCTCGCGGGCGCAAAAGTTGCACAAGGGAATTTATCCTGATGTCGCCGGGAAAGATTCCCGGGGAAACTTCCTAGGGCTCCCGAGCGCGGAGCTTCGGGCGCGGACTACGGCGAGAGCGAAAGAACGTATCGCGAAGCGCTACTAGGCCCGAGCCCACGGCTCAGTGCCCGAGTGGAGTGGCAAAAGGAGGGACCATGTCAGCTTTGACACACTGTACCGACACACCTGCGAGACGGTCTTCGCGATTCCCGTGGGTCGACGCGGCGCTCGTCTGCGGCGCGACCCTCCTCGCAGCGGCGGTGTTCGTGCGCTTCGAGCTGATGGAAACGATCTTCGACTCGACTCGCGCGTGGGAACACCTGCAGGTCGGCGAATTACCCGCGACGCTGCTCGTGCTGGTCGCAGGTCTCGCCTGGTTCAGTTGGCGACGCTACCGAGAAACGAGACGAGAGCTCATCGCGCGCGAAGCGGCCGAAGCGCGTCTGGCATCGCTTCTCAAGGATCATCGTCGTCTCACGCAGCAGTACGTCGATCTCCAGGAGTCCGAGCGCAAGGCCCTCGCCCGGGAGCTGCACGACGAGCTCGGTCAGTACTTGAACGCGATCAAGACGGACGCCGTTGCGATCCAGCGGCGCGCCGCTCGAGACGCTCCGGCGCATCGAGCTGCGTCCGCCATCGTCGCTCACTGCGATCACGTCCAGGAAACCGTGCGCGCGCTCATCGGGAGGCTTCGTCCCATTGGGCTCGACGTGCTCGGGCTGCGCGCGGCGCTCGAACACTACCTCGCGCTCGTCCGCGAGACGACGCCTCAGAGGACGCTCTCGGTACGCCTCGAAGGCGAGCTCGACGACCTCGACGATGCCGTTTCGCTCACGATCTATCGCTTGATCCAGGAAGGACTCACGAATGTCTCGCGGCACGCGGGGGCGCGCAGCGTTTCAGTCAGCGTCGTGCGCGCACGCGAGCGCCCCTCGAGCGATCGCGTGGCGATCAGCGTCGTCGATGACGGACGCGGTGCCGATCCGACGGCGAAAACGTTGGGCCTCGGCGTTCTTGGCATGCGCGAGCGCGTCGAGGCGCTCGGCGGCGAGCTCGAGATTCGCACGGCGCCCGGTGCCGGCTTTTCGATTCTCGCGAGCCTCCCGGCCCGCCCTCAGCAATCAAGCTACCGCGCGGACGAGCCCCAGCACGAGCTCGCTTCTACGGACCATTCTCTCGTGAACACCCTTTGAGTCAGCGCTATGAACGATTCCATCAATGTACTGCTCGTCGACGATCATGCTGTCGTACGCGAGGGCTACCGGCGCCTGCTGGAAGACAGCGGCATTCGCGTCGTCGGCGAAGCGGCGACGGCGGCGGATGCCTATCAGCAGTTCTGTACGCTCGATCCTCACGTCGTCGTCATGGACATCGCCTTGTCGGGCGTGAGCGGCATCGAGGGCATGCGCAGAATCCTTGCTCGCTCGCCGGCAGCGCGCGTGCTCATTTTCAGCATGCATCAGGAAGTGATCTTCGTACGCCGGGCTCTCGAGGCCGGCGCCGCGGGCTATCTCACGAAATCGAGCGCCCCGCGCGTCTTGGTCGAAGCCGTTGCGGCAGTCGCCCGTGGCCAACGCTACTTGAGTCACGATGTCGCGCTCAATCTCGCGCTCGCGCCGTCGACGACGCCGGACTCCGCGCGCCCGCCGCTATCGCCGCGCGAATTCGAAGTGCTCAAACTGCTCGCGCAAGGATGTTCGTTGAGCGACATCGCCAAACAGCTCTGCCGCCACGAGAAGACCGTCGCCAATCATCAGTCGGCGATCAAGCAGAAGCTCGGTGCCGATAACACCGTGCAGCTCGTGAGAATCGCGATGCAGCTCGGACTCGTGCCGCCCGTGTAGCATTCGCTACGAGCTCGGCGACACGGCCGCCGGCTTGGTGAGCGCGGAGGCCTCCGGGTCCTTCTCGTAAATGGCGTCCCTGAATGCCTTGTGCAGCGGCACTTCACCGAACGGCACGTACTGGGTGAAGAGCACCGCCGCGATGTCGTTCGCGGGATAGATCCAGAAAAGCGTGTTCGCGTAGCCGTCCCAGAAGAACTCGCCGACCGCCCCCGACGCCTCGTCGCGATTTGCGGGCGGCGCGATCCGCACGGCAACGTCGATCCCGAAACCGACTTGCCCTTTATTCGGCAACCACGACGTGTCGCCGACATCGCTCGGCATGGCGTTCGTGCTCATGAGCCGCACGGCTTCCGAGCTCAAGATGCGCACGCCGTCGAGCTCGCCGTCATTGAGCAGCATGCGACTGAAGCGCATGTAGTCATCGAGCGTCGAGACCAATCCCCAACCGCCAGGCTTGAGCGGCGTGCCTTCTTCATTCACGCGCACGACCGCACCTTCCGTCAAGGGCGAAAAGGCGCCCTCGTCGCTTCGCACATAGACGACGGCCAGTCGTTCCCGATCCTCGACCGAGACGACGTATCGCGTATCGCTCATCCGAAGCGGCTCGAAGATGTACTTGCGCAGATACTCATCGAAGCGCTCGCCGGACAGACGCTCGACGAGGAACGCTTGCACGTCCACGGCGGGGCTGTACAGCCATCGTGTTCCAGGCTGATACAGCAAGGGCAGCTGCCCGAGTTTCTGCGCCATCTGCGCGAGCGTGTTCTCCAAGGCAAGCGGATCGGCTTTCCGAAACATCTCGCCGACAGGCGACGTGTCGTTCTCCCCGGAGGTGAAACCCGCGGTGTGGCGCATCAAGTCGCGAATCGTCACCTCGCGATGAGGCGCTTCGAAGCGCGGCTGGCCTGCGGCATCCAAGCCGGCATAGACGCGCAAGCTCGCGAACTCGGGGGCGTACTTTGCGACCGGGTCGTCGAGCTGAAACTTGCCCTCGTCGAATAGACGCATCAACGCGACGCCCGTCACCGGCTTCGTCATGGAGTAGATGCGCACGAGCGTATCGCGCCGCATGGGACGATTCGCCTCGCGATCCGCGACGCCGAACGCACCGAAGTACGCCTCCCGATCGCGTTCGTAGACGAGCGCGGAGACTCCAAGCAACTGGCCGGACTCGACGAACTCGCGCAGCGTCGCATCGAGCTTCGCCGCCTCGACGAGAGAGGGAGCTGCCGCCGCCTCGGCCGGGCGCTTCGAAGTCGGACCTTCACCGCATGCGGACAGCGCAAGCGCCGCGAACAGAACGACTATCGGCTTCACCATCGACGTACGCCCCAGGATGCGAACAGACGAGGTGCATTCTAGACATCCGGCTCGTTCCACCCCGCCAAGAAGTGCAAGGCTCCGCAGCGACGATCGTTACGGCGGCGCCGCGCACCCCGGCTCGGCTGCAAAGTCTGCAATGACGCGTACCCAACGCAGGCGTCCGGCGGAATGGAACCAGCGTGCACATGCAAGGCTTAATTCCCCATACGCTCGCCGAAGTCCGACCTCCGGCTCGCCTGCTCAGTCATTCGCCAGCGTTGCTGGACGGCAACGTTTGCACCGATGCAAGAAGAGGTTCCCGACAATGTGGTCGAACGCTGAATCATCTCGTTACGCCGCGGACCCGCGAACGATGCCTGTCGCCGCTTCGCTCGTCGCAGGTCTTGCCATCGCTCTTGCGAGTGCGGTCGGCACTTATTACTTCGACCCGCGTTCCGGCCGACGCCGTCGCGCGCTTCTGCGCGACCGCACGACGCACACGCTCCACAAAACGCGCGACCTATTCGACACTGCAGTGGCCGATGCACGGAACCGTGCGCGCGGCCTCTACAGCATGACGTCCGCACGACTGAAATCGGAGCCCGCCGACAATCACCGCTTGGCAGAGCGCGTTCGCTCGAAGCTTGGACGTGTCTGCTCGCATCCTCGTGCGATCCGCGTCGCCGCCGATGAGGGTACCGTGACGCTCCGCGGCGATATCCTCGAGCACGAGCTGCCGAACGTCCTGCGAGCGGTGCGGCACGTTCCGGGCGTGCGCAACGTCGTGCATGAGCTGCAAGTTCATCGCCGCGCGGGACGGATGCCGTTTCTGCAGGGCAACGCCGAACGCGGCGAACCGCGTGTCGAATATCTGCAGCGGAATTGGTCGCCCGCACCGCGCGTGCTCGCGGGGACCGCCGGCACCGCGCTGATTGCCTCCGGCCTCGGACTCAAATCATGGACCGGTGCCGGGCTCGCGCTCGGAGGCGCCGCGCTCCTGGCCCGCAGCGTGAGCAATCAACCGCTGGCGCGCGTGCTCGGCATGCGTGCACGACCCGAGGACGGGATCGTCATTCAGAAGACGATCCACGTCTACGCCGAGGTCGACGAGGTCTACTCGTGCTGGCGCCAAATCGAGAACTTCCCGCAATTCATGAGTCACGTGCGCGAGGTCCGTAAGATCTCGGACACGCTTTACCACTGGGTGGTCGACGGCCCAGCGGGCATTCCGGTGGAGTGGGATGCCGAGATCACGGCGGACGTTCCCGGAGAGCTCATCGCATGGCGTACCGTGCCGGGATCGGTCGTTCACAGCTCCGGCGTCGTGCACTTCGAGCCCGATGCTTACGGCGACACACGCGTGCACATCCGCATGACCTATCGACCGCCCGCCAACGCAGTCGGCCGCACAATCGCGAAAATCTTTGGCGCCGACCCGCGACGTCAGATGGACGCCGATCTTGCGCGCTTCAAGTCCTACATGGAAGTCGGCAAGACAACCGGGGCGCACGGCACTGTCACACGTCATTGACCCATGACTCGCGATTCGTGATTCGCGCGTCGTAAGAACGCGACGCCTACGATCCGCGAGCCACGAGTCACGGATCACGAATACCCGACACGCAAACCGCGATGCGAGCGAAACCGGGCTGCAGCATGATAGGAACGAGGTAACGACGTGATGCACGCGAAACGAGCGTACTGGACGATCGCATTGGTCGCGCTGATCGCGACCGGCGCTTGTAGACAACCGCAGCAGCCCGAGCCACCTTCGGATCCACCGGTGCCGCAATCGGATGTGCTCGGACAATGAGGTAGCGAGCCATGAGGAGCAAGCTGAGAAGACGGTCTCTCGCACGGGGTCGAAAAGGCAGCGGAGATGAACGCAAAGGAACGCGTACACACGATGTCGCGCCGACACGGCATGTTTCGGAACCGGCGATGCAAACCGAGAAGCGCAACGCTCGAACGTTGCGTTCGCGCGAGGCGGGATCGGATTCGGAGTTCGAATTGTCGATCTGACGTGGTCGGGGACGTCAACCGAACATCGCCCGAATGACCGCCGCCAGCACGCACCAGACAAGCACGATCAGTACGGATGCGCGTGCGAATGCGAGCATGAGCAAGCCGATCAACGCGATCGCCGCGTCGGTCGGTGCGAGGACCGCGCTCGTCCACACGGGGTCATAGAGCGCAGCAGCGAGGAGTCCGACGACGGCGGCGTTGATGCCGGCCAGCGCATTCACCGCACGCTCGCGCCTTGCGATCATGCGCCACATCGGCAGCACGCCTGCGACAAGCAGCATGCCGGGAAGAAAGATCGCGCCTATACCGATCAAGGAGCCCGCGATCGCCGCAGTCGCATCGAGTCGCGCACCGAGAAACGCCGCGACGGAGAACATCGGCCCGGGGACTGCCTGCGCGGCGCCGTAGCCAGCGAGAAATTCATCTGCGTCGATCCAGCCTGGCGCGACGACCGTCTCCTCGAGCAACGGCAGCACGACATGCGCACCGCCGAACACGAGCGCGCCTGCGCGATAGAACGCTTTCGCGGCCGCCAAGAGTCGAGGCAGCCCTCCATCTGGCATTAATGCAAGGCCGAGCAAACACGCGAAGATCACGAGCAGCAGCACACCCGCTTTCGCACCATAGCGCACGGAAAAGGTCGCACCGCCGATGCTGACCTCGCGCCTGCAAAGCAACATGCCGAGCAGTGCGCCGCCGGCGACGACGGCAAGTTGCACGACCGCCGTGCCGCTCAGAACGACGACGGTTGCGGCGGCAAGCGCGATGAGTCGCCGACGCAAGTCGGGCGTGAGTCGTGCCGCCATCGTGATCACGCCGTGTGCGACGACGGCAACGGCGACGAGCTTGAAACCATGCAGCAGCGCCGCGCCCAACGCGGTATCGAGCCTCGGCGTGACATAGGCAAAAGCGAACATGAGGAGCGCGGACGGCAACGTGAATCCGAGGAATGCCGCGAGTGCGCCGAGCCAGCCGCCGCGAATGAGGCCGAGCGAGAAGCCGATCTGGCTGCTCGCGGGCCCCGGCAAAAACTGCGACACGGCGACGAGCTGCGCGTACTGCGCATCGTCGATCCAGCGCCGACGCTCGACGAACTCGCGATGAAAGTAGCCGACGTGTGCGATCGGCCCACCGAACGACGCGAGCCCCAGCTTCAAGAACGCAGAGAAGATCTCGCCTGCCGATATCACAGAAGCGCCTTCGGTCACGGGGTACCGTAACTCCTTCGCGTGCCTTGCGCCCTTGCGAAATTCATCTTCTTCTCGCTACCCGACGCTTGGCGCTCACGCTTTGAGTCGCAGCGCGTTCGTAATCACCGACACGGACGACATGCTCATCGCGACCGCGGCGATCATCGGCGAGAGGAGCCAACCGGTGAACGGATAGAGAAGACCCGCGGCGATCGGCACGCCGAGCGCGTTATAGACGAACGCGAACGCGAGGTTCTGGCGCATGTTCTTCACGGTCGCCAACGATATCGCGCGCGCACGCGCGATGCCGCGCAAGTCGCCCTTCACGAGCGTGACTTGCGCGCTGCTCATCGCAACGTCGGTGCCCGTACCCATCGCGATGCCGACGTCCGCTTTCGCGAGCGCCGGCGCATCGTTGATGCCGTCCCCGGCCATGCCGACGACACGCCCTTCGCGCTGCAATCTCTCGACGAGCTGCAATTTATCTGCCGGCGTCACCTCGCCGTGCACCTCATCGATGCCGAGACGTCTGGCCACCGATCGGGCTGTCGTCTCTCCATCGCCGGTCGCCATCACGATGCGTATACCGGCACGATGGAGCGCGTCGACCGCTTCGGGCGTGCTCGCTTTGATCGGGTCGGAAACGGCAAGCAAGCCGAGGAGCTGCTTATCGCGCGCCAAGAACATCACGCTCGCCCCCTCACGCCGCAACGTCTCTGCTTCTTCGGAAAGCACGTCGACATCCACGCCTTCTTCTTTCATGAGCGCGGTGTTGCCGAGCGCAACGCGGCGCTGATCGACGACGCCGCGCACGCCGATACCGGACGATGACTCGAAGTGTTCGACGCGGGAGAGCGCGAGCCCCCGTTCGCGGGCAGCCGCGACGATGGCCATCGCGAGCGGATGCTCGCTGCCTTGATCGACGCTCGCCGCGATCCGCAGCACTTCCGCTTCGCTGATCTCCGCGACTGAGATTGCCTTGTCGAACGCAGGTCTCCCCTCCGTGAGAGTCCCTGTCTTGTCTACGATCATCGTATCGACACGCCGAAAATTCTCGACGGCGGCAGCATCCTTGAACAGCACGCCTTGCGCAGCCGCCCTGCCGGTCCCGACCATGATCGACATCGGCGTCGCGAGCCCGAGCGCACACGGGCACGCGATGATCAACACCGCGACCGCATTGATGAGACCGAATTTCCAACCCTGCTCGCCGCCGAGCAGACCCCATGCGAAGAACGACACGATCGCGACGGTGACGACCGTCACGACGAAGTAGCCCGAGACGCGATCGGCCAAGCGCTGCATCGGCGCCTTCGAGCGCTGCGCCTCCGCGACCATTTGCACGATCTGCGCGAGCACGGTTTCCGAACCGACGTGCTCGGAGCGAATGACGAGACTCCCGCTCGTATTCATCGTCGCGCCGATCACCTTGTCGCCCGGCCGCTTCGTGACCGGCACGGGCTCTCCCGTCAGCATCGATTCGTCGATCGAGCTCGTGCCTTCGACGACGACCCCGTCGACCGGCACCTTTTCGCCCGGACGAACTCGCAACGTATCGCCGACGTGCACATGCGCGAGCGGAATGTCTTCTTCCGTCCCGTCCGGCGCGATACGCCGCGCAGTCTTGGGTGCGAGTCCGAGCAGTGCTTTGATCGCAGCCGAGGTTTGCGAGCGCGCCCTCAGCTCGAGGATCTGTCCGAGCAGCGTAAGAGAGATGATGACGGCCGCGGCCTCGTAGTACACCCCGACGCGGCCATGCTCCACGAAGCTCTCCGGGAAAATCTGCGGTGCGACCGTCGCGACGACGCTGTAGAGGAACGCTGCCGACGTTCCAAGCCCGATCAACGTCCACATGTTCGGGCTGCGATTCACGATCGATTGCACGCCGCGTACGAAGAACGGCGCACCGGCCCACAAAACGATCGGCGCGCTCAGCACGAGCTCGACCCAGGTTTGGGCGCGGATGTCCATCAACCCGAGCCGATGGCCGAACATCGCGAGCACGACGACGGCGATCGTGAGCGGCAGTGTCCACCAGAATCGGCGGCGAAAATCGACGAGCTCGGGGTTCTCGCCTTCGTCTTCCAGACTCGGCATGAGCGGCTCGAGTGCCATACCGCATTTGGGACACGTGCCTGGATGATCCTGCCGAATCTCCGGATCCATGGGGCAGGTGTAAATCGTGCCCGGGGGCGCGGGCGGCGCTGCGCGCGAAGCTTCGCGGTTGGGATTCAGATATTTTTGAGGATCCGCAACGAACTTCGCGCGACATCCCGCCGAACAGAATCCATAGGTCGTGCCGCCCACTTCCGCGCGATGCGGCGACTCGGGCTTCACCGTCATGCCGCACACCGGATCCTTGAGCGTCGCCGGTTCCGACGCGCGATGCGCCGAGTGATCGTGACTCATTTCGTTGGCCCTACTCGAGTAGATCAAGAGTAACCACAAATGGGGTGCCGCCGAACGCCCCACATGCGCCGCTCTTGGAGCGTTCGACGCAAGCCGCGCTCGCGCACATCGCGGGCGAAGTCGCCTACGGTCCGTTTGTCGTAGTTGAAGTAGCCGCTTTGCTTCTTCAACTTCGCGAACAGATGCTCGGGATCCATGTCCGGTACTCGTACACCCCGCCGGGCGGGATACCCTCGAAGCTGAGCCCAGGCACGCCGTCCATGTCGGCAGGCACGATCATGCCGTGCCAATGGATCGAGGAACGCTCACGCAAGGTGTTTCGAACCCTCAAGGTCACCGTGTCGCCCTCGCGCCAACGCAGGAGCGGCGCCGGCAAATGTCCGTTTGCCACTGTCGCGAACCGATGCCTCCCGGTAAAGTTCGCAGGCACGATGCCAATTTCAAGGTCGAATCGAGTACCGGATAGCACGCGGCTGGCGACGGATGCGCGCGGCTCGCTCATGGCGCTTTTCGGCGCGCCGAGCACGAACACACCGGCCGCTGCCTGAATGAACCCTCTACGCGTCAACAACGCTGTCATCGCATTTCCATCTCGCGCGTTGCCCTCATTGTCGCAGATGGCAACCAAGAGAACACCGACTGCGTTAAGACGACTCAAATCGCTTGCGGTAACCGTCGAATGAAGCCCCTGCTGTATGCCTTTCCCGACGACGAAGACTTCGCGCAACGACTCGTCTCCCATCTAGATGTGGAACAGTCGAGCTTTGAATGGCGGCGATTCCCCGATCGCGAATCGCTGATCACCTTGCATGGCGATTGCAGCGGCCGCGACGTCATCATCCTGTGCACGCTGACCGACGTCGACGTGAAGACCCTGCCGCTCTACTTCCTCGCCGCGACCGCGCGCGAGCTCGGTGCGCGGCGAGTAAGTCTCGTCGCACCGTACCTGGCCTACATGCGACAGGACGAGCGCTTCCATCCCGGTCAGTCGCGCAGTGCTCATAGTTATGCGGAGCTCATGTCGACGACATTCGATTGGCTCATCACGGTCGACCCTCATCTGCACCGCATTTCGTCGCTCGACGAGATCTACTCGATTCCGACCATCGCCGTGAGCGCGATGCCCGCGGTCGCAGACTGGGTGCGCGCGAACGCTCGCCATCCGGTGCTCATCGGCCCGGACGCCGAAAGCAGTCAATGGGTCGATCGTGTCGCGCAATCGATCGGGGCGCCCTCGATCATTCTGGAGAAGGTTCGGCACGGCGATCGCAACGTACAGGTGAGCGATTTCGATCCCGCTCGCGTCCGCGGACGAACACCGATCGTGCTCGACGACATCGCCTCTTCCGGTCGCACGTTCGTCGAGGTGCTCAAGAAGTTATCGGCAGCCGGCGTCACAGACGCCACTTGCGTCGTCGTTCACGCGCTTTTCGCCGACAGCGCCGAAAGCACGCTGGTCGCCGCAGGCGCCGGTCGGATCGTATCCACGAATACGGTATCTCACGAGACGAACGCGATCGACGTCACGCCGCTCGTAGCCGCTGCGATCCAGAAGTTCCTAGCTTGATGTCGATGCGTCGTGGGTAGCCCGGATTGAGCTCCGGAATACCACAGAGAACACAAAGAAAGACAATCCGAGTCTTCTTCCGTTTTGCGATCTTTGTGTCCTTTGTGGTCGTCCCGATTCCGACATCTCGACTCCCGCAGATAACCTGGTATGATCGCGGCCGTCATTGGGGAGTAGCCTCCTGCGGCGCTTGTGCCGCCGGGCTTACATCAACAGACTTGGTCCGAAGGGCCATGGTGTAAGCGGCTTCAGCGTCTGGCGAGACCTTTGATCACTCCATTCCGGTATGGGCCGGGAATGGGCGTGATCAATTGCGTCTCTCGGCCCTGGAACCGTATCGATGGAAGCCTTCTTCATCTCCACCGGCCTCGTCGCTCTCGCCGAAATCGGGGATAAGACTCAACTTCTCGCGCTGGTGCTGGCTGCGCGCTTCCGCAAGCCGCTTCCGATCGTTTTCGGGATCCTGATTGCGACCCTGCTGAACCACGCCGCTGCAGGCGCTGCCGGCGCTTGGCTGTCTCACGCCGTCGGCGAGCAAACCATGCGCTGGCTCCTCGGCACGTCGTTCATCGCGATGGCCTGTTGGATGATCATCCCGGATAAATATGAAGAACGGCAGAATTGCGATGCCCGCTTCGGCGTGCTGTTGACGACGCTGATTGCCTTCTTCTTGCTCGAAATCGGCGATAAGACCCAGATCGCGACGGTCGCCCTCGCGGCCAAATACGATTCGCTCATCTACGTCGTCGTCGGCACGACGCTCGGCATGATGATCGCGAACGTCCCGGCGGTGTTTTTGGGCGACGTTGCGGCAAAGCAGCTCAACGTCCGACTCATTCAACGGATCGCCGCCGGCATCTTCGCGGTGCTGGGCGTGCTGGTGCTGGCGGGTTAACGCACAACGAATCGGAAAGAATTCCGACACCGATCTCCCTTCGGCGCACTGTCCAATCGTGCTTCCAATCGCCGGGCACACATATATTATTGGCGCTGGGGAGGAAGGGTCGCGATGGCGTCATTACCGCAACTCAAAGCCAGCGGGTCGAACGCGGGCGTCATGCCGTTTGCCAGCTATGCCTAGGTGCTTCGGATGCTCATGCCGCCCGTGTTCCGGGTCGGCTTCTACGATGCGAAGGGTCGCGCGCTGTGGGTGAGCGACGGCGTCGAAGAGCCCGAATTCCGAATGCACCTCGATCTGGTGCTGGCCCGTTTCGCTGCGCACGGCGAGGACGAAGGCAGCGGACCCTATGGGTCGACGGAGCAGCCCGAGCCGATATTCGTCTTCCCCATCCGCGATGCGTCTCATACATTGTTGGGTGCGCTCGGGCTCATCTGTCGTGAGCTTCCGGCCACAGCGGCTTACCGTCGCTTAGAGCATGTCGAACGTCTGCTTGCGCCGATCCTGCAGATTCTGAGTCATGCCTGGCGACAGACGATGAGCGTACCGGGGCCGAAGCAGGACACGAAGGCGACGCAGGCGGCGACACCACCCGCCAAACCCGCCGACCCGTCGACTCCGCTGCCTGCGATTTTGCGCAGAACGCTGGCACTCGCGACGCGTTCTCTCAACTGCTCGTTCGGCGCGATCATCGCCGTGGAGCGTCCTTTCACCCTGAATCATCGCGTCAGTCCGGATGAATCGGATCTCGCGATCAACGCCGCGATCGACAACGTACGCACGACGGTGCTCAGGCACATGCAAGTGCGGCAAGAACCGCTGGTATCGAACACGTCTGGAGAAGGGAGAGCGTTTCAGCTTCCGTACAAGCTGCTCGCGCTCCCACTGCGGGCGGGCCCGAGCGCGCTCGCTGCCGTAATGATCGTATTTCGAGACAAGCGCGAAGCCGACTTCGACGCAAGCGATCTCGTCGCGCTCGCACAAATCGCCGCGCAGATTCCGGCGCTGGCGCTTCGCGAGCTGCTCGCGCCGCGAGCGTCGACGCCGGCCAAGGCACCCGCGGCCGCTGCCGAATCCAAAGCCGCGCGCGCACCGTCAGCGCCGACGCCAGCGGCACCGCCGCCCCGCGCGGCAGCAGTGAAAGCACGCGCGAAGGCCCCCGCACCCGCGCGCAGCTCAACGCCGACTCCACCGGCCGCGCCGTCGAAAGTCGTGCGTTTTGCGGGCATGCACAGCGAGATGCCCATGGAAGAGCGCATCCGCCTCGCGCTCCGTCAAAACGCATTCGATCTGTACGCACAGAGAATCGCTCCGCTCAAGGATACGAATCGTCCGCAGCGCTACGAAGTGCTCCTGCGAATGAACGACGGCAACGCGCTCTACACGCCGCAGGCGTTCTTCGGCGCGGCGGAAGCGCACGAGCTCATGCCCGAGCTGGATCAGTGGGTCATTCGCGAGCTGATGTCCGCGCTCAAGCAGCGCGCAGTTGCATTGCGAACGAGCTGCTGGGAGTTCGCGGTGAACGTTTCCGCGCAGACATTGCTCACCGATTCGTTCAGCGAGTATGTGATCGATGAGCTGAAGCACA
>JAAYXG010000190.1 GCA_012516015.1 Lysobacteraceae bacterium
ACTTCACGGACTACTTGGACACCGGGCTTTTTCTCGATCATCGGCTGACGCGCCGCTACGTCGCCGACCTCGCCAAAGGCACGCGGTTTCTGAACCTGTTCGCGTACACGGGAACCGCCACCGTCCATGCGGTCGGCGGCGGGGCCGCTTCGTCGACGACGATCGACATGTCCCGCACGTACCTCGAGTGGGCGAAGCGCAACCTCGCGCTCAACGACTTGGCGGGGCCGCAGCACGGCTTCGTGCAGGCAGATTGTCGCGCGTGGCTGCAGGAGCAGAGCTCGAGTGCCCGACGCTACGACTTGATGTTCATCGATCCGCCGACGCATTCGAGGTCGAAGCGAATGGCCGACGACTTCGACGTGCAGCGCGACCACGTGCGCTTGCTTGGCTTGGCCGCCGCATTGCTCGCACCGGGCGGCGCGATCGTGTTTTCCAACAATTACACGCGCTTCAAACTAGATGCCGATGCCCTGTCCGCATTCGAGATTCGCGACCTCACTCGCGAGACGTTGCCGCGGGATTTCGCACGCAATCCTCGAATTCACAGCTGCTACCTGCTGCGCGCTCGCGCGTGACGCTGTCCCATACTTGCGAGTGGAATTCGATTCCACGGTGTGCGGAATAGCTGTGCGGAATAACGACACGCGTTATACGTTAAATATGCGGGCGATTTTCGCCAATGTCTCATTGATATGACGCGCGTGTTGCCGCACAATTACGCCTGCGTTTAGAGCCCGCACCTCGCATCTCCCTCGAAGTACTTGTCATGACCGCCGTCAGTGCCGATTCGTTTTCTTTTCAGGTTTATACCCATCCCAAGCTCGGAGTCGTGATCTACGATCCGGTCGCGCAAATGGGTCTGGCACGCGAGCAGATGCGCTTGTTCAAGGTCAAGACGATGGGTGCGAGCACGTTTCTCCGCGCGATCGTGAGCAAAGATCTGCACGAAGCCGCCGAGGTCGCACCCGAGGCGGTCGAGGCGTATCGCGCCGCGCGAGCGAGCCGCCGCAAGCCATATTGCGAACATTGTCGCCGCCATTACGGCTCGGTCGACTTCAGCGTCTGTCCCGACTGCAGTTCCATTCGCTGCACCTGCGGTACCTGCAGCTGCGCCTCGAGCTCCCGCCGCCGGAAGGCGGCCTGATCACTCCAACGCGTTCACCTGCGCTCTTCTGCTCCCCGAGCCGGCATCATCGTCGGCAGCCGTCGGTCGTGAGCGTGTAAGGCGCAATGTGTGACGTGTAAGGTCAGAATCGGAGGGCGCTTCGCGTCTTACTCCACACCTTACACATCACACTCTACACTTCCACGGTATGGACCTCTTCCGCTCCTTCACCATCGAAGCCGCGCATCGGTTGCCTAACGTACCGCCGGGCCACAAATGCGCGCGCTTGCATGGGCACTCGTTTCGGGTCGAATTGCATTTGACGGGCGAGGTCGATCCGCATACCGGATGGGTGATGGACTTCGCCGATGTGCGCGCGGCGTTTCAGCCGACGTTCGAGCGGCTCGATCATCGCTACCTGAACGAGATTCCGGGCCTCGAGAATCCGACGAGCGAGAATCTCGCGCGTTGGATCTGGGCCGAGATGAAGCCGAAGCTGCCGCTCTTGTCTCGCGTCGTCGTGCACGAGACCTGCACGAGCGGCTGCTCCTACGAGGGTGACCGCTGACCGGCAGACGGTGAGGAAATCCTTCAGCGCTCGGCGCTCATCTGAGAGCGCAGCGCGCTCTCGATGTCTTCGCCGTCCGCTCCGCTATCGCCGGTCACTCAAAGAAGGTCCTTGAGCCGGTACCACATCATCGCCAACACGAGCGTCGGGGTTCTGAACAACGGACCGCCAGGGAAATTGCGGTGCTCGAGCTTCGTGAACAGGTCGAACCGCTCCGCGTGTCCTGAAACGACCTCGGCGATGAGCTTGCCCGCAATCGTCGAGAGCGCGATGCCGTGGCCGGAAAAGCCCTGCAGGTAATAGACGTTCGGCGCCAAGCGCCCGAAGTCCGGCGCACGGTTCATCGTGATGTCGACGTAGCCGCCCCATGCGTACTCCGTTCGCACATCGGCGAGCTGCGGGAACACGCGCAGCATGCGACGACGCGTGGCGCGCTCGGTCGCGATCCCGTTGAGGCCCGAATAGCTGACGCGGCCGCCGAACAGCAGGCGATGGTCGGCGGAGCGGCGGAAGTAGTCGAGCACGAAGTTCACGTCCGAGACCGCGATGTTCTCGCGCATGAGGGCTCGGATGCGCTCTTCGCCGAGCGGCTCCGTCGCGATGATGTAGGTGCCCACGGGCATGATGCGCGCCCGCAGCTGCGACGAGAGCGGGCCGATGTAGGCGTTGCAGCACAGGGCGACGAACTTCGCCCGGACGCTCCCGTGCGCGGTGATGACGCGGGCCGGATCGCTGGGACGAATCTCCTTGACGCCTGTCTCTTCGTAGATCGTGACGCCATGCGTGCGAGCCGCGGCCGCGAGCCCGAGGGTGTAGTTGAGCGGGTGTAGGTGGCGGCTGCGACGATCAAGGAGCGCTGCGCAGTAGCGCTTCGTCGCGAGTATCGCTTCGACCTGTTCGCGCTCGAGAAACTCGAGATGCTCGTAGCCGTACACGGTTCGCGTCTCGTCGAATTCTTCGAGCAAGGCGGCGCGTTGGCGCGGCTTCAGCGCGGCGAGCATCGTGCCCCAATGCAAATCGCACTCGATCGAGTATCGCTCGACGAGGTCCCGCAATAGATCGAGCGCCTCGACTGAGATGTCCCACATGCGGTGCGCGGCTTCGGCGCCGACTTGCTTCACGAGCGTCTGCTGACCCGAGGCGAAGCCGGCAAGCGCTTGTCCTCCGCTTCGCCCCGACGCGCCCCACCCGATGCGATGGCCTTCGAGAAGGACGACTCGATAGCCACGCTCCGCGAGGTGCAGCGCGGTCGAGCATCCCGCCATGCCGCCGCCGATGACGCAGACGTCCGCTTCGATTTCGCCGGTGAGAGGCGGGTAGTCGGGTGCCGGATTCGCTGAGGCTGCGTAGTAGGAGCGGATGTGATTGGCCGGCATCGAAAACGCTGTGCAAGTGTGTGGTGCGGACGTGCGTCCCTTCGGACGCTGGGGTTTGCGCTTCGGCCGCACGGGAGTGAGGTCCGCGCACGTCGAATGTTTAAGATCCCCAACGAATCGATGCAACGCACCGGCCGCGAGGATATCGGCCCGAGCCGCTCGAGGGCAAGGAAAAGCTGACGCTCAGGCCGGCAATAACGCCTTGATTTACAAGGGTGCGAGCCCTACATAGGAGCTGTGCTCGGGCAGAGAGGCCCGGTTTGTGGTTAAATGCAGGTTCCTCGGAGGGTCGGCAGATCTGCCGACCGTTAAAGATCTTAAACGTGTTAACTCGCAAACCCCTGATCGGAATTCCAGCCGACCGGCGTTTGCTGGGGCATCATTACTTTCATTGCGTCGGCGAGAAGTACATCCGCGCGGTGGTGGAGGGTGCTCGAGCGCATGCTGTGCTGATTCCGTCCCTGGGCGAGAGCTATAACGTCCGCGAGCTCCTCGCCGACTTCGACGGCATCCTCCTGACCGGCAGCCCCTCGAACGTCGAGCCGCATCGCTATCAAGGGCCCGCGAGCGAGCCCGGTACGCTCCACGATCCCTACCGTGACGCGACGACACTGCCGCTGATCCCGCATGTCGTCGAGGCAGGAATGCCGCTGCTCGCGATCTGTCGCGGCTTCCAAGAGATGAACGTCGCCTTCGGCGGTACGCTCTGGCAGAAGCTGCACGAAGTGCCCGGCTTCAACAGCCATCGCGAAGATGAATCCGCGCCCGTCGACGAGCAGTACGGCCCGGCGCACGAAGTGGAGCTCACGCCAGGCGGCGTGCTTCATGGTCTCGCCGGCCAAGCGACGATCACGGTGAATTCGCTCCACTCCCAAGGGGTACGGCAGCTCGGACGCGATCTCGAGGTCGAGGCGCGCGCGCCCGACGGCGTCATCGAAGCGTTCAGGGAGCGCACTGCTCCCTCGTTCGCGCTCGCCGTGCAGTGGCATCCCGAG
>JAAYXG010000191.1 GCA_012516015.1 Lysobacteraceae bacterium
CATCCCGCGAATGGCCGTCCGCACCTTGCGCTGGTACTCCTTCTGAGGGTCTTTGATGTCTTTGTAGATCCCACGCACCCGCGCGTCGGAAACAGCGACGAGGCCTGCCCTGTGCGTCATCAGGGCGCATGCAAAGTCGCTCGGGATGGTCGGGTCCCAACTCGTGAGCACCGACTTGCGAACCGCGAAGAACGAACCGCTCAAGCCGACCAAACCTGCGCGATCGGATTCCAAGCGACGCAACCACATCTCGTACGTGACGTAGGCGCCCTCCCCCGCCAGCTTGCCGTCGGCACCGATGAAAAGATCCTCGCTAGAGACCGCACCGACCTGCGGGTCGCGAAATCGGTCGACGATGAATCCGATGCTCTCGGGCGGAAGATCCGTTCCGGCATCGGAAAACACGATGATGTCTCCCGTCGCCTGCGCGATCGCCAAACCCTGCGCGTGCTCCTTCCCGCGCCGCTCGGGCGAACGCACCAAGCGAACCCCCTGTGCTGCGTAGCTCTCCACGATGCGGTCCGAATCGTCGTCCGACGCATCGCTCGCCACCATGATCTCGAGTGGCGCATACGCAAGCTTGAGCGCATTCTCGATCTTGGCGGCAAGCCGCCGCTCCTCGTTTCGGCACGCGATGACCAACGTCACCTTCGGAGCGAACGACGACGCATTCGGTTCGGAGCGTCGACGGGGCACCAGCAGCTTGAGGATCAACGGGTAGAGCGCGTAGCTGTAGATTGCGCCCACGAAGCAGATCCAAAACAGCGCTTTCACGAGATCAACGCGCTCGGATGAAATCCGTGGCCTTCTTCAATCTCGCGAGCGTCGCCTCTCGGCCCAACACCTCGAGGGTCGCGTCGATCGGCGGCGACACGGACGTGCCGGAAACCGCCACACGTATCGGCTGAGCGACTTTCCCGAGCCCGAGGCCGAGCTCGCCTGCGACGGCATTCACCGCCTCGTGAATCGCGCTCGCAGACCATGTCTCCAATGACTGGAGCTTCGCTACGATCGCATCGAGCACAGGCGCTGCATCCGTCGTGAGGTTCTTCTTCGCCGCCTTCTCGTCATACTGCGTGGGCTCTCGGAAGAAGAACATGCTGTTCTGCGCCATTTCTTTCAGCGTCTTCGCGCGTTCCTGTTGAGCCTTTGCCACGGCTGCCAGTTTGGCATCGTCCTCGACGTGTACGCCCAGCGCCTCGAGCTGCGGCTTCAGGTGACGCGCCAGGTGCTCCGGCGTGGAACGCATGATGTGCTGCTGATTCAGCCAGAGCAGCTTCTCCGGATTGAACGCGGAAGCGGATTTGTTCACATCCTTCGTGTCGAAGAGCCGCACCATCTCATCGAGGGTGAACACTTCCTGATCGCCGTGCGACCAACCCAACCGCACGAGGTAGTTGAGCAGCGCTTCCGGAAGATAGCCCTCCTCCCGGTACTGCAGGACGCTCACGGCACCGTGGCGCTTCGAGAGCTTCGTCCCGTCCGCACCGAGGATCATGGGGACGTGAGCGTAGCGCGGCGGCATCGCTCCCAACGCCATCAGCATGTTGATCTGGCGAGGCGTGTTATTGAGGTGGTCGTCGCCCCGAATCACGTGTGTGATCTTCATGTCCATGTCGTCGACGACGACACAGAAGTTGTAGGTCGGCGACCCATCTGAGCGCGCGATGATTAGATCGTCGAGCTCGGCGTTCTCGAAGCGAACGTTGCCATGGATTTCGTCCTCGACGACGATGGTGCCGCTCAGCGGATTCTTGAACCGGATGACCGGGTCGACGCCAGCACGCGGCTCGGTGCGATTGCGGCACGTACCGTCGTAGCGGGGCTTTTGCTTCGCCTCGACCTGACGCGCTCGCATTTCTTCGAGCTCTTCCTTCGTGCAGTAGCATCGGTACGCGTGACCCGCCTCGAGAAAACGCCCGAGCACTTCGCGATAGCGGTCCATTCGCCGCGACTGATAGAACGGCCCCTCATCGGCGTGCAGGCCCAGCCATTCCATCCCGTCGAGAATGACTTGCGTCGCCTCCTCCGTCGATCGTTCGCGATCCGTGTCCTCGACACGAAGCACGAACACCCCATTGTGCTTCCTGGCATACAGCCACGAAAACAATGCAGTACGAACGCCGCCGATATGCAGCATTCCGGTGGGGCTGGGAGCAAAGCGGGTACGAACGGTCATGTGAACGTGATCTGTGAATCGTGACTCGTGGCTCGTCGGAGTCGGGCATTCTCGCGGCTACAAGAGCTCTGTGCACTAGTCACGAGTCACTAAATCACGAGTCACGGAAATTGGTGGGCGGTACAGGGATTGAACCTGTGACCCCTGCCGTGTGAAAGCAGTGCTCTACCGCTGAGCTAACCGCCCAAATCTGGCTTATTGACGAACCGGAGCCCGGCTCGGAAGGGGGCGTAGTGTAGGCAGCGGGGCCCGCATGGTCAACGGAGCCGCCTGTGCGAAGGGAGCCCTGCAATCGAGCCCGCGACTCCCTCGCGGGGGCGGGTCGGGGTGAGCGGACAGCGTCTCGACCGCTAGTGTGCTTCCTCGCCGCCGATGAGGGCCAACAATTCCGCCGTCTTCGTCTGCATCAACTGGCGGTCTCCCCTGCTCTCGACGTTGAGCCGGATGAGCGGCTCCGTATTGGATGCCCGGAGATTGAAGCGCCACCCGTCGAACTCCATCGAGAGCCCGTCCGTGAAGTCGACAGAACGGGCGGCGGACTGGTAGTGGTCCTGGACGCGCTTGATCGTCGCTTTGGCATCGTCGACCTTCCGATTGATCTCTCCGCTCGCCGGGAACCGCTCGATACGCTCGCCCACGAGCTCGGAAAGGCGCTTGCCGGACTCGCACATGAGCTGCGTCACGAGCAGCCAGGGGATCTGACCACTGTCGCAGTAGCCGAACTCGCGGAAGTAATGGTGAGCGCTCATCTCATCGCCGTAGATCGCATCCGCTTGCCGCATGACGTCCTTCATGAAAGCGTGCCCGGACTTCGACATCACCGCTTCGCCGCCGAGCGATTCGATCATGTCGAGCGTGGCCCAGGTCAGGCGCGGATCGTGCACGATGCGAGCACCGCGCTCGCGCTTCAGGAACACGGATGCGAGCAAGCCGACGATGTAGTAGCCCTCGATGAAGCTGCCGTTCTCATCGAATAAGAAACAACGGTCGTAGTCGCCATCCCATGCGACGCCGCAATCCGCTTTGTGCGTACGGATCGCCTCGATGGTCGAGCGCCTATTCTCTTCGAGCATCGGATTGGGCACGCCGTTCGGAAACGTACCGTCCGGCTGATGGTTGATCTTGATGAATTCGAAGGGCAGATACCGCTCGAGCGCATCGACGACCGCACCTGCGCCGCCGTTGCCGGCATTGACGACGACTTTGAGCTTCTTGAGCTTCGCGATGTCCAGATACGAAAGGAGATGCTCGACGTAATTGCGCTTTACGTCGAGATCGAACTTCTTGCCGCGCGCCGTAGGCGTCGTGAACGCGTTCGCCTCCGCAATCCGCTTGATGTCCTGCAAGCCCGTATCGCCGCTGATCGGCCGGGACTCCTCCCGCACGAACTTCATGCCGTTGTAGTCGGGCGGGTTGTGACTCGCCGTCACCATGATGCCGCCATCCATCGATTCGCTGAAGGTCGCGAAGTACACGACCTCCGTCCCGCACAGCCCGATGTCGTACACATCAACCCCGGAATCGAGCAGCCCGCGCGACAACGCGTCGGCCAGCTCCTCGCTCGACAGGCGGATGTCCTTCCCGACGACCACCCGCTGCGGTTTCAGAAACTCGGCATACGCCCGCCCGATGCGATAAGCCACATCGGGATTCAACTCGCTCGGAATGCGTCCGCGGTAGTCGTAGGCTTTGAAGCCGGTGATGGGCGCAGACGCGGGTTGACGGTTGACAGTTGACGGTTGACGGTCAGAGTTCATGGCCTACCTTAACGTGATTGATCCGAGGTCTCCAAAGCACTATAGAGGCGATATAGCATCCTTCGCACCCGAGCGACACGCAATTCAACGTCGCCTCGCAGTGCACGGTTCCGGCTCATATCGTCGGCAATTTCCAGTTGCGTTTCCATCTCGGCGAGAGATCCAAGCGCGGTCTCCAAGAACTGGCAGAAGTGCCGACGCGATCGTCTGACGCTGCCTTCTGCGATATTCGACGGGACAGAAACAGCCGCTCGCCGCAGCTGCGCCGTAAGCCCGAATCGTTCCTCGCGTGGAAACTCTGCCGTAAGCCGGTACACGGCTCGAGCCAACTTCACACCTTCGGACCAAACCTTAAGATCGCGAAACCGCTGCTTGGAATTGCTCATGGTGCCCTCCTTGGCACAACCGACCTACCTTCTGGCCGTCAACCGTCAACTGTCAACCGTCAACC
>JAAYXG010000192.1 GCA_012516015.1 Lysobacteraceae bacterium
CGAGACCGTCGTGAAGCTGTGCGCGATCGCATCGAACGGCGACATGCCCGCCGCCCAATACGCCAGCGCACAAGCCGCGGTAATCGCGAGATAAATCAGCCACAGCGCTTTCGCCGTCTCCGTGATGCGCGGCGTGAGCTTCGAGTCTTTGACCGGGCCCGGCGTTTCCGCGCGCAAGAGCTGCATGCCACCGACACCGAGCATCGGTAGCAGCGCGACTGCGAGCACTACGATGCCGATACCGCCGAGCCATTCGATTTGGCTGCGGTAATAGAGCACGGAGATCGGCAGCGCTTCGAGCTTCGCGAAGATGATCGCACCGGTCGTCGTGAAGCCCGATACGGCTTCGAAGATCGCGTCCGTCACCGTCATGTCGAGGCGCTTCGACAACAGCAGCGGCGCGGCGCCGGCGCCGCCGAGCACGATCCAGAACAACGCCACGACGAGGAAGCCGTCCCGCAACCGTAGCTCGCGCTCTTCGGCGCGCACCGGCCACCAAACGAGCGCACCGAGGATCGCGAGCGCCAAGAACGCATCCAGAAACGGCTGCCAATTGCCGTCTTGGTAATACAAGCCGACCGCCATCGGCGGCAGCATCGTCAGGCTGAACAGCATCAGCAGCAGACCGAAGATGCGCTGAACGACGGGGAGGTTCATTACTGCGGACTTGGGGCTTGGGGCCTGGGGCCTGGGTAGGAGAGGGCTGTGGCGAATCGGTGGCGCTCAGCAAATCTTCCGGCCCACGCCCCAAGCCCCAAGCCCCAAGCCCTTAGCGTCATCTCTTCTTCTTCCTGCGCGGTATGTCGAAGAGCCGCTCGACGGCGTCGATCTGGCGGCGATCGGACAGGAAGAGAATCACATGATCGCCGCGCTGAATGACCGTGTCGTGATGCGCGATGTGCACCTCGTTGTCGCGCACGATCGCGCCGATGCTGGTCCCTGCCGGCAGATCGATCTCTTCGATGCGCTTACCGATGACGAGGCTTTCGCCTTGCGTGCCGTGGGCGACGGTTTCGAGCGCCTCGGCAGCGCCGCGCCTGAGCGAGTGGACGCGCACGACGTCGCCGCGGCGCACGTGAGCGAGCAGCGAGCCGATCGTCACTTGCTGCGGCGAGAGCGCGATATCGATCGAGCCGCTTTCCATGAGCTCCGCATACGCAGGACGATTGATGAGCGCCATGACCTTGTGGCACCCCAGGCGCTTCGCCAGCATCGCCGAGAGGATGTTCGCTTCTTCGGCGTTCGTCACCGCGACGAACACGTCGGCACTGTCGATGTTCTCTTCGAGCAGCAGCTCTTCGTCCGCCGCATCGCCGTTGAGCACGATCGTATTGCTCAGATGCTCCGAGATGCGTCGCGCTCGCCGCGGATCGCGCTCGATGAGTTTTACTTGGTGCACGGTTTCGAGTCGCTGCGCGAGCCGAAAACCGATGTTGCCGCCGCCCGCGATCACGACGCGTCGCACCGGGGCTTCCAAGCGCTGCATCTCGCTCATCACGAGTCGAATGTCTTCGGTCGCGGAGATGAAGAAGACCTCGTCGTCGTGCTCGATGACCGTATCGCCCTCGGGCTTGATGCTTTGCCCGCCGCGGTAGATGGCTGCGACCCGAGCGTCATGGCCTTTGATGTGCGTCGCGAGTTGCTTGAGCTGCTGGCCGACGAGGGCGCCGCCTTTGCGTGCCCGAACGCCGACGAGACGTACGCGACCGTCGGCGAAGTCGAGCACTTGCAGCGCGCCGGGATGCTCGATCAAGCGCACCACATGATCCGTCACGAGCTGCTCCGGGCTGATCGTGACGTCGACACTGAACGCACGATCTTCACCCGCGAACAGTTTCGTGTGACGCGTGTAGTCGGACGAACGAATGCGCGCGATGCGAGTAGCTTCCTTGTTGAACAAGGTCGCGACGATCTGGCATGCGACGATGTTAACTTCGTCGCTGTTCGTGAG
>JAAYXG010000018.1 GCA_012516015.1 Lysobacteraceae bacterium
ATTCGGCGCGTCTTGGACAGAGCGTTGCGCGCGCAAAGCGAGCGCGAACAGGCAGTCATTGCTCAGGAGGATGCGCTCGCGCTGATCGCGCGTGCGGCGGACGGAGATGCGCGCCGTGCACTCAACATGCTCGAGCTTGCGCTCGATCTCGCGGCTGCGAACACCCCGCCCGAGATCACCGAAGCCATTGCGAAGGAAGTCGCGAGCGGGGGATTGCGGCGCTTCGACAAGCAAGGCGAAGCCTTCTACGACCAGATCTCGGCGCTTCACAAATCCGTGCGCGGCAGCGACCCGGATGCGGCGCTCTATTGGCTTTGCCGCATGTTGGACGGAGGCTGCGATCCGCGGTACATCGCGAGACGCGTGCTGCGCATGTCGTTCGAGGATATCGGCCTCGCGGATCCGCGCGGACAGACGCTCGCGCTCGAAGCGTGCGAGATCTACGAGCGCTTGGGCAGCCCGGAAGGCGAGCTCGCGATCGCCGAAGCGGTCGTGTTCCTCGCATGCGCCGCGAAGAGCAACGCTGTCTACACGGCGTTCGGCGAAGCAATGGAAGATGCAGCGAAGTACGGTTCGCTCGAAGTCCCGATGCATCTGCGCAATGCGCCGACCCGCTTGATGAAGCAGCTCGGCTACGGCAAGGGCTACCGCTATGCGCACGATGAGCCCGATGCCTTCGCGGCGGGAGAGAAATACTTCCCCGAAGGCATGCCCGAGCGCGAATACTATCGCCCGGTGCCGCGAGGCCTCGAGATCAAGATCGGCGAAGCAATGCAGAGAAGAAAGAAGAGCAGTGACGGATGAAGGGACGGGTGACGCGCCACAAGGAGTGCGGCGGCTCTAGGCCGCCCGCGTCGCGGGACGTGGCGCGCTGCTGATAGAATCAGTTCGGTTCAAGTCGCCGGTTCCTTGCTCCTCGCCTGTCACTATTGCTCGCCACCTCTCATGCTCGATCCCAAACTCCTTCGCTCCGATCCCAACGCCGTCGCGGCAAATCTCGCGCGCCGCGGTTTCACGCTGGACGTCGCGCACCTCGCCGCGCTCGAGGAATCGCGCAAGAAATGGCAAGTGCGAGCGGACGAGCTCAGGAACGAGCGCAACGTGCACGCGAAAACCGTCGGTAAGGCCAAGGCGCAAGGTCAAGACATCGCGCCGCTCTTGCGGCAGGTGGAAACGCTCGGAGCGGAGCTCGCGAAAGCCGAGAGCGAGCTTGCGCAGGTCCAAGGCGAGCTCGATCAGATTCTGCTCGGCTTGCCGAACCTGCTGCACGAGAGCGTCCCGGAGGGTGCCGATGAGCGCGCGAACGTCGAAGTGCGCCGCTGGGGCGAGCCGCGCCAGTTCGATTTCAAGCCGAAAGATCACGTCGAGATCGGAGAGAAGCTCGGGCAGATCGACTTTGCAGCGGCGGGAAAGATCTCCGGTGCGCGCTTCTCCGTGCTGAGCGGATCCGTGGCTCGCCTCCAGCGCGCGCTCATCCAGTTCATGCTCGATCTACACACCAAAGAGCATGGTTATCGCGAGGTGTATGTTCCGTATCTCGTGAACGCGCAAGCGATGACCGGGACGGGGCAGCTGCCGAAGTTCGAGGCCGATCTCTTTGCGGTGAAGGGCGAGAGCGGCTTGTACCTCATTCCGACCGCGGAAGTGCCGGTCACGAACCTCGTGCGCGAGTCCATCGTGGAGGCGGAACGCTTGCCCATCCGTTACGTCGCACACACGCCGTGCTTCCGCTCCGAAGCGGGCTCTTACGGTAAGGACACGCGCGGCATGATTCGCCAGCACCAGTTCGAGAAGGTCGAGCTCGTCCACCTCTCGCGCCCGCAAGACTCTTATGCGGAGCACGAGCTGCTGACGCGCAACGCCGAAGAAGTGTTGAAGCGACTGGAGCTCCCGTACCGCGTCGTCTCGCTGTGCGCCGGCGACATCGGGTTCGGCTCGGCGAAGACATACGATCTGGAAGTGTGGTTGCCCGGTCAGCAGGCGTATCGCGAGATTTCTTCCTGCTCGAATTTCGAAGCCTTCCAAGCCCGTCGCATGCAAGCGCGTTGGCGCAATCCGGATACCGGCAAACCCGAGCCGCTCCACACGCTCAACGGTTCCGGCGTCGCCGCCGGCCGCGCGCTCGTCGCCGTACTCGAGAACTACCAGCAGGCGGACGGGAGCGTGGTCGTGCCCGACGCTTTGAAGGCGTATATGGGAGGAGTGGAACGGATCGCGCCCTAGGGCAAGGGCTTGGGGCCTGGGGCTTGGGGCAAGAAGGCAAGAACTCGTCTGCCGACGCGGAGTGTTCAGAGTCAAAAAAGGGCGCTGCGATTTTCGCAGCGCCCCTTGTCATCGAAGCGAAGCTCTAGGCGCTCTGGCCCGAACCCCAGGCCCCAAGCCCCAAGCCCTTATCGTCAGTCGTCCGACGCCGCTCCCAACAGATGGAGCAGGCTCAAGAACATGTTGTAGAGGCTGACGTACAACGTGATCGTCGCCATGATGTAGTTCGTCTCGCCGCCGCGCACGATATGGCTCGTCTGCCACAACATGATGCCGCCGCTCACGATCACGAACATGCCGGATGCGACCAGCGACAGCGTCGATAGCTGGAAGAAATACGCGATGAGTCCGAGCACGAACGCGCCGATGACGCCGATCATGAGGAAGCCGCCTAGGAAGCTGAAGTCGCGCTCGCTCTTGATCGCGTAGGCGGACAAACCGAGGAACGCAGCGGCGGTCGTGCCGAGCGCCGTCATCACGAGCTGCGAGCCGTTCGGCAGCGCTTGTAGGTACAGCTCGAGAATCGGCCCGAGCGTCAGTCCGAGGAAACCCGTCAACGCAAAGGTCCAGACGAGCCCCCAACCGCTGTTTTGGGTCTTGTGGACCGCGAACAGAAGGCCGAAGTAAACGAGCAGCGTCATCAAGCCAAATGGCGGCAAGTTGAGCGCCATCGACACGCCGGCCATTACAGCGCTGAATGCGAGAGTGGCGCCAAGCAACAGATACGTGTTGCGAAGAACTTTGTTCGTCGTCAGCGCGGAGGGACGCGCGCCTGTGACAACGGAACTGGGATAACGCTCCATTCGACTCTCCTACGGTGAATACCGGTCAGCGAACTTGGACTCAAACGGCAACCGCGAGTTTCCTCCGCGGCCGGGTATCTGGATTCTAGCAATTTTGTTCGGCACCACATCAAGGTAAGTGTGGACGCATCAATTTCAAGGACTTAGCTCAACAAGAGTGCGGTTGCGCACATCGGCTGTCCTGCCGATGTGTCGAACCCACTCGGCGTGGGTTCTGTAATCCCACCCACGACCAAACGAAAAAGGCCCTCTGCGAGGGCCTTTCATTTGTCTGGCGGAAGGGGTGGGATTGCACTCGGCACGTCCATGTGCCTCGCCCTCCGGGCAACCTGCGGTTGCGCACATCGGCTGTCCTGCCGATGTGTCGAACCCACTCGGCGTGGGTTCTGTAATCCCACCCACGACCAAACAAAAAGGCCCTCTGCGAGGGCCTTTCGTTTGTCTGGCGGAAGGGGTGGGATTCGAACCCACGAAGAGCTTGCGCTCTTGCCGGTTTTCAAGACCGGTGCATTCAACCGCTCTGCCACCCTTCCGCAGCCGGGCCGCCTGTGTACCGTGGGAACCGTCGGGTGTAAAGAGGTTGCCTTTTCTAGCGCGCTTGCCGCAGCTCCTTGTAATAGAAGGTCGTCGGACAGAGCCGTCCATCCGGCCAGAGCGCGTAGTTGGGGATTTCTCCGCAGCGTCGCCAGCCGTGGCGCACGTACAGCCGCGCCGCTGCAGAATCGGTCACTGTGTCGAGCACGAGCAGCCATCTGCCGGCGGCGCGCGCCGCTTCCTCGGCAGCTTGGAGGAGCGCCGCACCCACACCGGCGTTCCGTGCGCGCCGATGCACGAGCATCTTCGCGAGGTCGGCTCGATGCGGCTGGTTCTCGGGTACCGCGAAGATGACGCTGAGCGTTCCCACGATCACGCCATCCGCATCTTTGGCGCCGATCACGATGCGCTCGCCGCGATCGACGCTGTCGCTGCTGCTTCGCCAGAAGCGTTCCGCCTTCTTGCGAGATAAGGGATGCATGAAGCTGACCGATGCGCCGCCTTCCACACAGTCGATGAGGACGTCGCTGAGCTCCGCCACTTCTCGTTCGCCGAGAGACGCGAGGACTTCGACGGACATGAACTACCCGAACGTCAGGACGACACCGATGCCGGCAATCACGCCGCCGCTGACATGGATGGCCGTCTGTGCGCGCCTGCCGAGCTCGCGCGCCCGCAGGGTCAGCCACAATCCGGCGCCATGTAGCAGCGCGGTCGAGAGTACGAAGCCCGTGCCGAAGGCGAGGAGAGAAGTCCCTGCCATCTCAGTGCCATGCGCATAACCGTGAAACAGCGCGAACGCCGCGACGGCGACGGTGGCGATCATGACCGGCGGCGCGTGTGTGGAGACGATCGCCGCGCCGAACGCAATGAGCGAGAGCGCGATGACGAGCTCGACGCTTGCGAGCGCGAAGCCGCTCGTCGCGAGGACGGCACCGATCGACATCGACGCGATGAAGGCAATCGGAAGCGCCGCTCGCACGGATCCTTCGAAGCGGCTTGCGAGGATGCCGACCGCAAGCATCGCGAGGAGGTGATCGATTCCTCCGAAAGGATGCGTGAATCCGTGTACGAACGTGCTGGCCTCGTGCCCAGGATGCGCGAGCGCTGCTCCCGGCAGTAGAAGCAAACCGATCGCGAGTCGTCGAGCAGAATGTGGCCTCATCGTCGATCTCCGGAGCAACTCGGGAGGCAGTGAAATCGCGTCGGCGTCCTCGCGCAATACGTCAAACGACGTGATGCGTACGCTCGGTACGCTCCGCTCGGCATCGTATCATCCGCGCAGGCTCTCACTTGAACGCGCGCACATGTCCAAGACTGATGTACTGCGGCTCGGCGTCGGCGGTCCGGTTGGATCGGGGAAGACGGCGCTCGTCGATGCGCTCTGTAAGCGCATGCGCGAGCGCTACGACATCGCGGTCGTGACGAACGACATTTACACGCGAGAAGACGCCGAGTTCCTGATCCGCAGCGAAGCGTTGCCGAAGGAGCGCATTCGCGGCGTCGAGACCGGCGGCTGCCCGCATACCGCGATTCGGGAAGACGCGTCGATGAACCTCGCAGCCATCGACGGGCTGATCGCCGAGTATCGCAACTTGGACTTGATCATCGTGGAAAGCGGCGGCGACAACCTTGCCGCGACATTCAGTCCCGAGCTTTCCGATCTCACCCTCTACGTGATCGATGTCGCGGCGGGCGACAAGATCCCGCGCAAAGGCGGGCCGGGCATCATGCGATCCGACCTGCTCATCATCAACAAGATCGACCTCGCGCCGTACGTCGGGGCTTCGCTCGAAGTCATGGATCGGGATGCACGCAAGATGCGCGGCGAGCGGCCTTTCGTGTTCACGAACTTGAAGACCGGGCAGGGCTTGGATGAGGTGATCGCGTTCATCGAGCGAGAAGGGATGCTTCAGCAGCGATCGTGATGTCGTCTCAATCACGAGGCGCTAGCCGGCCAACAGCCGCACGGCGCGCGCCGCCGCTGCGGCCCGATTCTCCACGCCGAGCTTTACGAATACCTGCTCGAGGTGCTTGTTCACCGTACGCGGGCTGATCGCAAGAATCTCTCCTATCTCTCGATTCGACTTGCCGCGGCTGATCCAGAGCAGCACTTCCGCTTCGCGACCCGTGAGCGAGAGTCTCGTTTGCAGAATTCGCTCCTCGGCTCGAGCGCCGATCTCGGCGACGCGAAAGAGAATCTCGTCCGGGCCGATCCGGCTGACCAAGGAAATCTCCAGCCGGCGCTCGCCGACCTGCACGGTGACTCGCCCGCTCGGCGGCGCAGCGCCGCGTGTTTGGGTGAGCTGGGATACGATCGACTGCGGCAGGCTCGTACCGCCGTCCGGCATCAGCTCGCTCAGGAGTTGCTTCGCTTTCGGCGTGCACCAGCAGAGGCGGCCATTGCGGTCCGTTGCGATCAAGAACCGCCCGGACGCATCGAGTGCCGCATGCGTGCCGTTCGCGATTCGCGCGTTGGCAAGATGGACGCGAATGCGGGCAAGCAGCTCATCGACGACGATGGGCTTCGTCACGTAGTCGACGCCGCCGGCCGCGAGGCCTTCGACGACGTGCTCCGTCTCGCTCAAGCCGGTCATGAAGATCACGGGCAAGTGAGCGAGCAGTTTCTCGCGCTTGAGCCGCCGACACGCCTCGAAGCCGTCGATTCCCGGCATGACCGCGTCCATCAGCACGAGATCCGGCGTGATCTGATCTACGAGCTCGAGCGCGCTGCCGCCGTCGGTCGCGATCAACACGGTGAAGCCCGCCTGATCGAGCGTATCCGTGAGAAAGCCGAGCGTGTCCGGCGTGTCGTCCACGACGAGCACGGTGTCTTTCTTGAGTGGCTCGGCCGCTTGTGACGTTCTCCCAGCCCGAATGTCGAGTGCCGCTTCGTTTCGCATCGATACCTCTTTTTGGACTCTACTCAGTGGCCCGACGAGCATCGGCTCGCTTCTTCGTTCGAGCGCGCCTCTTGCAACGCGCTCATGTACCGCTTGAGCTCGAATCGGTCGATCATCTGCCGCAAGTGCGCCGCGAATGCCGCCTTCGCGGGATGCTCCCGTTCGATCTCGTTGAGCTTTGCCTGGATGCCGCGCACGTGACCGATGCGGCCGAGTCGGTAGAGCTCCGCGATGTGCTCGGCAGACAATGACTGAGCCGATGCGAAGCTTGCTCCGGGCACCGACGGCGCGTCGGGCGGGCGCTCGTGAATCCACTCGAGGCGCAACACGCGTGCGATCGTATCGAGCAGCACTTGCACGTCGATCGGCTTCATCACGAAGGCATCGTGCGCTTCGCGTTCGCCGCCCTGTGCGTACTCGTGTGCGTTCGCCGAGACCATGATGATTCGCAGCTGCGCCGACATCGGCTCATCGCGCAGCGCGCTAGCGACTTGCCAACCGCAGAGATCCGGCATCGAGATGTCGATGAGTGCGAGATCCGGTTGGCACCGCTTCGCAAGCTCGATGCCGGAACGTCCGTTCGGCGCCGTGAAGACCTCGAAGCGCAGTGATGCGAGCAGGCTCTGCACGATATCGAGATGAGTCGGATCGTCATCGATCAGCAAAACGGTCCGCGGGTGCCCTACGTATCCCGAGATCGGGTGCTGATTCGCCGGCGCGGGCGCTTGGCTTGCTTCGGTCAACAAGAGCCGTACGTTGAACTGAGTACCCTCGCCAGGCGTGCTTCGGGCGACGATCTCGCCGCCCATGATGTGCGTGAGCAGCTTCGTGATCGTAAGCCCGAGCCCGGTACCCGGAATCGTGCGTACGTTCGGCGCGCTGCCGCGCTCGAACGGCTGGAACACGCGCTCCAGATCCTCGGGTGGAATTCCGACCCCGGTGTCCGCGATCTCGAACTCCGCGATCGGATTGCGATAGCGCACGGTGAGACTCGCATGTCCGCGTTCGGTGTACTTGATCGCGTTCGAGAGCAGGTTGATCAGCACCTGACGCAGCCGCTTCTGATCCGTGTACACGTACGTCGGCAAGTTCGGCGGCGCCTGGTAGCGAAACTCGATGTTGCGGTTCGCCGCCTGCAACCGAAACATATCCGCGATCTGCTCGAGGAATTCGGGTAGCTGTACGCGCTCGCGCGAGAGCTTCAGCATGCCGCTCTCAATCTTCGAGATATCGAGCAGGCCGTCGATCAAGTTTGCTAGATGCTCCGCGCTGCGGCGGATGACTCGGATCGCGTTGTCTGAGGGGCCCGCCAGGCCGCGTTCGAGGAGCTGCGCGTAGCCGAAGATGGAGTTGAGCGGCGAGCGGATCTCGTGGCTCAACCCGACGATGTAGCGCGTCTTGGCAAGGTTCGCCGATTCCGCGATTTCCTTCGCCCTTTGAAGCGCGGCGTCCGTGCGCTTGTGCGCTTCGATTTCCTCCATGAGCATCGTCGTCTGGCGCTCGGACTCGGCCTCCGCGGTGCGCCGGCTTTCGTGCGCCAGCACGATGAGCCACGCGGCGACGCCTGCGAGCACGACGAGCACGAGAAACACGAGCCATAGCGTCGTGCTGACGATCTCGCGATGATCGGGCGTGCGCTCGCCGTGCTGATGATAGATGAAGGACAGGAGCAGCCCGGTGCCGAGCGTGAACAACATGAGCAGACCGAAGAAGTGTCCTGCCCGCGTGTTGAACGCAGCCGCGACGCGCGGCGGTAGCGCTGCTTGGATGAAGCTGTGCAACTGCTCGGTCGCGCGGCTCTTCGTCTTGCACATGTCGCGACAGCGCGCTTCGAGGGTGCAGCAGAGCGAGCAAATCGGCCCGGAGTACGCGGGACAGAGCGCCATGTCGCTGCGCTCGAACGCGTTCTCGCAGATCGTGCAGCACAGCTCCTTCGCGTTCGGATCGAGCCCTGTCGCGGGTCGCGCCAAGTAATAGCGGCCCTTCGTCGCCCAAGCGATGATCGGCGCCGCCACGAATGCCACGACCAGCGCAATGAAGGGCGAGAGGATCTGCGGAACTCGCCCGAAGATGCCGAGGAACGCAAGGCTCGAGAACAACACCGAGAGCAGCAGCGCGCCCACGCCC
>JAAYXG010000193.1 GCA_012516015.1 Lysobacteraceae bacterium
AAGGTGATCTGGTCGCGCGAGGAGATGATGCGGCAAGGGCGCTATCGGTGGCTGACCGCGGGCAAGCTGCGCGCGGCGTTGAACGAGAAAGGACTCCCGACCGCGTTCCACGCGCGCGTCTGCCAATCCGGCTACGGCACCGCCGGCCTCGACAACATCGCGTACGTGAACGGGCTCATCCCGAACGTGCGCCTCGAGACGCGCAATCTGCCGCTGCACATTCTGTGGGGCTCCTACCGCGCACCAGGCTACAACTCCTATGCGTTCTTCACGGAATGCTTCATCGACGAGTGCGCGAACGCGGCGGGCATGGATCCGCTCGAGTATCGCCTCGCGCTCTTGGCGAACCATGCCGATCCCGGCTGGATCAAATGCCTGAAGGAAGTGGCCGCGCGCGCCGACTGGGGTAAGACGCTGCCGCGCGGTCAGGGCCAAGGGCTTGCGATCAGCAACTGGGGCAATTGGACGAGCAAGGATCCGCAAGCCGGAACGACCGCCGCAGTCGTCGCGCACGTCGACGTGTCGAAATCAGGAGAGCTTCGCGTCCTGCAACTCGACATCGCATTCGATTGCGGACGCGTCCTCAACCCTGATGCCGTCCTCGCACAGATGCAAGGCGGCGTGCTCTTCGGCATGAATCTCGCGATCAACGAAGAGCTGAACATCGCCAACGGCCGTATCGTCGAAGGTAACTTCGATCAGTATCCGATGATCAGGATGGCCGACGCGCCGCGCGTGAACGTGCATCTCGGCGGGCTGACGGGGCACGACCGCCTCTCGGAAGTCGGAGAACCGCCCGTCGGTCCCGTGGGCCCCGCGATCGCGAATGCCATCTATCGCGCGACCGGCAAACGCATCCGCTCGATGCCGTTCCGCAAGCACGATCTCAGCTGGAGCTGACGCGTGGGGGCTTCGCCCCCCGCCTCTACCTTTTTTCTTCTGCCCCCCTCCCGGTCCGCCCTCCAGGACCGCACCTCATTCCCGTTCCGCGCCGGGTGTGCTCAAATCGGCCTACTTCTCAGACAAATTCGGACGTAGCCCGATTTGGACTAACAAATAGCGATATTGGTATCGCTTAATGACCAGGCTGGTATGTACCATCCGGATCCCGTCATATGGGACGGCTGGAACATGCCGTAGGCCGCTGCGACACGTTCCGCCTTTACACCTGTGACAATAAAGCGGCGGTCCAGGCGCTGTGAGCGCCCCGAGGAGAAAAGCAAGACATGGCGGCAAGAAGACGGGCCAAGACGGTCGCATCGAAAGCATCGTCGAGCAACAAAGCGTTGCGCCTTCACGGCTCCATCGCACGGGATCTCGGCACACGCATCGTCTCGGGACGATATCGTTCGGGGCACGTGCTCGCCGGCGAAGTGGAAGCAAGCGAACGGTTGCACGTCTCGCGTACCGCATATCGGGAGGCCGTGCGCATCCTTGCGGCCAAAGGTCTCGTGCAAAGTCGACCACGAACCGGGACGCGGGTCAGCTCGCCCGAGCAGTGGCACCTGCTCGATCCGGATGTGCTGGGATGGGCGTTTTCGGGCGATCCCGAGCCCGAGGTTCTGCACGGATTGTTCGAGCTGCGATCGATCATCGAGCCCGCGGCCGCCGCGCTCGCCGCCGTGCGCCGCAGTCAGACGCATCTGGACGTGATGCGCCGCGCGCTCGACGACATGATTCTTCATACGCTCAACTCGGAAGAGGGGCGCATCGCGGACAAGCGTTTCCACGGCGCGTTACTTCGCGCCACCTGCAACCCGTTCATCATTTCGTTGACCAACGGCGTCACCTCGGCCGTTCACGCGCTGACCGAGTTCAAGATGCGCGGCGCCGCCCTCAAACGCGACCCCTCCCCCGACCACGTGCGCGTCTATGACGCGATCGCCGCCAAGGATGCGAAGCGTGCACGCGCCGCGATGGAGGAGCTCATCCGCCTCGCGATCATGGACACTCCAATGAAGGAACGGCCGAAATACTCGGCCAAGAGCCGATTCCTACCCGAGCTCGAAGAGTGATGCGCTTGCGGGTCGCACGGGTCTGTGGCTACCATCAATTGTCTGAGTAATTTTGCAGGGGGCGAGCTCGATCGCGAACGCCCGAGCGCGATCGCACGGGGAGCGTGCGTTCGTCGGGGACAGCGCGCACTCGCGGCCTAAAACAATCAAAGACGGCCGATGACTGGCCGCACGCAACACTCTAGGAGTTCCCGATGCTGAGAAGAAGAATTCAGTGGTTGACCATTCTCCTGACGTGCGCGCTCGGTTGGATGACCTCGACGGCGTCGGCGCAGGACAAACCAGTGGATGTGTCGGTCACGGTTCGTGCGGACGAGCCCGGCCCCACGATCAATCCCAATATCTACGGTCAATTCGCGGAGCACTTGGGCGCGGGTATCTACGAGGGCGTTTGGGTCGGCGAGGATTCGGACATCCCGAACACGAACGGCTACCGCAACGACGTGATCGCTGCGCTCCGCGATTTGAAAGTGCCCGTGGTGCGCTGGCCCGGCGGCTGCTTCGCCGACGAATATCACTGGCGCGACGGCATCGGTCCGCGAGAGAAGCGTCCCGTGAAAGTGAACACGCATTGGGGCGGCGTGCCCGAAACCAACGCGTTCGGCACGCACGAGTTCATGACCTTCGCCGAAATGATCGGCGCGAAGGTGTACATCAGCGGCAACGTCGGCTCGGGCACCGTGCAAGAGATGGCGGATTGGCTGGAATATCTCACGTCGGACACCGTCTCGACGCTCGCTAACGAACGCCGCAAGAACGGCCGCGAGAAGCCTTGGGATGTGCACTTCTTCGGCATCGGCAACGAGACGTGGGGCTGCGGCGGCAACATGCGTCCGGAGTACTACGCCGATCTCTTCCGCCAGTACGCGACGTACATCAAGACGCCGCCTGGCAAGCGTCCCAAGATCATCGCGAGCGGCGGCCACGATGACGGTACGCGTTGGGTCGAAGTGCTGACGACGCAGGTCGAGCGAGACCTCGACGGCATTTCGCATCACTACTACACCATACCGAGCGGCGTCTGGGAGAAGAAAGGCAACTCGACCGGTTTCGGCGAGGACGAGTGGATCTCGACGCTCAAGAACACGATGAGGATCGACGAGTTCATCAAGAACAATGTCGCGATCCTCGACAAGAACGACCCTGAAGGAAAGATCGGCTTCTATGTCGATGAGTGGGGCACTTGGTACGACCCGGAGCCCGGCCGCGAGCCCGGCTTCCTCTATCAGCAGAACACGCTGCGCGACGCGCTCGTTGCGGCGATCAACCTCAACATCTTTCATCACCACGCACGTCGCGTGCACATGACGAACATCGCGCAGATGGTCAACGTGCTGCAGGCGATGATTCTCACGGACGGTCCGCGCATGGCGCTTACGCCGACGTATCACGTCTTCCACATGTATCGGCCGTTCCAAGGCGCGACGTTCCTGCCGACCGACGACAGCACGCCGCGGTACACGCACGGCGATGTGAGCGTACCGGCTGTGAGCGTGAGCGCAGCGCGCGATAGCGAAGGCAAGATTCAATTGGCGCTCGCGAACCTCGATCCGAACCGCGAGGCGGTCGTGCGGACGAACCTCCGCGGCGCGCAGGCGAAAAGTGCCTCGGGACGCTTGCTCACTGCCAAGCAGATGGATGCGCGCAACACGGTCGACGAGCCGGAGAACGTCAAGCCGACGACGTTGAGCGCGAAGCGCGACGGCAATGCGGTCGTCGTCAAGCTGCCGCCGAAGTCGGTAGCAGTCGTGCAGTTGCAATAACAATCGGCATCGACTAGGAGAATGCACGTGATCGACCGTCGTGAAGCATTGAAGTCGCTCGGAGTCGGTACGGTGAGCGCGTGGTTCGGAGGCCTCACGCTCTCTTCCAGTTCGCTTGCCCAAGCGCACACCGGCAACAGCACCGCCAAGCCGTTTCCGCTACGAGACGTACGTTTGCTCGAGAGCGAGTTCAGCGCGGCTCAGGCGCGCAACGCGCGCTATCTGAGCGATCTGGATGCGGACCGCCTCCTGCACAACTTCCGAGTCAATGCAGGTCTCGAGCCCAAAGCGCCGGTGTACGGCGGCTGGGAATCGCAGGAGCCGTGGGTCGATATCCGCTGTCATGGGCATACGCTCGGACATTATCTGAGCGCGTGTTCCATGCACTATGCGGCGACGGGCGACGAAACGTTCAAAGCGCGCGTGGACTACGTCGTTGCCGAGCTTGCCGAGTGCCAGAAGGCCGGCAAGACAGGGCTCGTGTGCGCGTTTCCCGACGGCGCCGAGCAGCTCGAGCGAAGCTTGCGCGGCGAGGAGTTCGCGGGCGTTCCCTGGTACACGATGCACAAAGTGTATGCCGGTCTTCGCGATGCCCACGTGCTCGCAAACAGCGAGCTCGCCCTCGAGGTGCTCGTGGGTCTGAGCGATTGGGCATGGCGCGTCACCGAACCGTTGAGCGACGCGCAGATGCAGCGGTTGCTCGATCGCGAGCACGGCGGAATGAACGAGATTCTCGCCGACGTGCACGTGCTCACGAACGACCCGAAGTATCTGCGTCTCGCGGAACGCTTCTCGCACCGAGCGTTGCTCGATCCCCTC
>JAAYXG010000194.1 GCA_012516015.1 Lysobacteraceae bacterium
AGCAAGTCGTGGAACGATGGACACAACTGTTCCGCGCTCCGCCTGTGGTTGAGCGATGGTGTAACGGGAAAGCCACGCAAGCAGAGCGGCAGCTCGCCGAGGCCATCATCCACAAGTGGCGTAAGCGCTTGTGCGATCTAAGCTGGTTCATGAAGTGTCTTAACGAACATCTGGCTCGGCGTGTGAACCTCGAAGATAATTGCGATGGTCGCTTTTGGCAGGGCAGATTCCGTTCCCAGGCATTGCTTGATGAGGCCGGCATTCTCACCGCGATGGCCTACGTTGACCTCAACCCGGTGAGAGCCGGTATCGCCTCTACACCAGAGGACTCGGCGTTCACGTCGATCTACGAGCGAATTCGTCGCCTCGAGCGAGTGCCGAGTGAAGGGGAGGCGGATGCGATCGCGTCCTCACTTGCATTGCAATCGTTCTCCGATGAGGAGAGAGGGGCGGCGCGCATCCCATACTCGTTCAAGGAGTATCTGCAGCTCGTCGACTGGACGGGCCGTGCGATTCGTAACGATAAACGAGGTCACATCGATGCCAAGCTCCCGCCGATCATCGCCCGACTCAACATCGATCCAAGTGCATGGGAAGCCGCGATGCAGCCGCGCGGCAATGTCTTTGGTCGCGCGATGGGGCGGCTCAACCACTTGCAGATGCACGCGAAGGCGCTTGGGCAGTCTTGGGTGCGAGGGCTGCGCACGGCGGAGCTGCTCTATCGGTGATCTCGTCTCCTTCGCCGTTCTGAGCTCTGCTTCGCGGTCGCTCATTGTGAGCTAGAACCACTACTGCCTGCGGTTCCGCTGGTCCGCTTTGTGCTCCTTGTCCAATCTGTGCCTGCCCTCGCTTGACCGCTTCACGGGCTCGCACGATCCGGCGCGAGCGGATCGAGGCGGAATCAGCCAAGCGTTCGAGTTCACGTCATCCTGTTCCCGCGTTTACGCCAGGCGCGAAAGCGATCGTTGGCCCGCGTCAATTGGTGCGTGTCCTCGCTGGCGCCAGCAACTGCGGAAGGCTCTCCCAGATCTCCAGCAGAATTTCTTGCAGCAGGTCTTCCTGCAGGGCGAGGTTCGCCTCATAGCCACGTACCACACGCCAAAGGTGGGGTAAGAGGGTTTCGACCTGTCGCCACAGAGCGGTACGCATGTATCTAAGTTGGCTGTCCCGACACTCAGTCCCCTAGGCACCCAAGAACATTACACGCCTTAAAAAATACCTGAGAGGGCCGGCGTTGACCGCCCTCTATCTGGAGTGAAGACCTCCAGATAGTCGGATACTTGAAGCGATGAGCGCAGGGATGATTCCCGCCATCGCAGTTTTGCTGTCGGTCGATGCCAATTTGCGGCTGGCACGCAGTTGCAACCGACGTCCATAATCCCCGCGCAAATTCGTTCGACCATGTGTGGGGGTATCGATGCGATTGAAGACGTTGTTGTGCGGGCTAGCGATGGTCGCGGTGGGTTCCGTCGCGATTCCGGCGGAGCAGAGCGTCCAAATCGTGGTGGATCCCTCGAAGGCCGGACCGACGATCAGCAGACATATCTTCGGCCAGTTCGCCGAGCACCTCGGGCGCGGCATTTATGAAGGCGTTTGGGTCGGCCCCGACTCCGATATTCCCAATACGCGCGGCATCCGTAATGACGTCGTAGCGGCGCTCAAGGCGCTGCGCGTCCCGAACGTTCGCTGGCCGGGCGGATGCTTTGCGGACGAGTATCACTGGCGCAAGGGCATCGGGCCGCGAGAAGAGCGACCCGCGACGCTGAAC
>JAAYXG010000195.1 GCA_012516015.1 Lysobacteraceae bacterium
CAGAATCGGCGTCACCGCCCAAGGCGCAAACGCACTGAGCAGCAGCGCGCCGGGCAGCAGAAAGAAGAATTTGTTGCGCAGCGACCCGAGCGCGATCTTCCACACGATGGGCAGCTCACGGTCGGGCGTGAATCCCATCGCGTACCGCGGCGTGACCGCGGCATCGTCGACGACGACGCCGATCGCCTTCGAGCCCGCCTTGCCCGCCGCGGCAGTCACGTCATCCAAGGAAGCGGCCGCCAATTTGGCGATGGCCGCGACGTCGTCCAAGAGCGCTGCAAGTCCTGAAGCCATGCGCAAGCGTGGGGTCGGAAGGAAAAGAAGGCAAGCAGAAGAGTAGAATGTCCGCTTCGCAGAGTACCGTGCTTCGCCGCCCGAACAACGAAATGGCTACAACGAAGAAGACCGAGTTGGATTCCGATGAGTCGCTGGCATCGGAGCCGTTGACTGGCCGCAACGTCGATGCGGTGATGCAGTTTATCCTCGATCGCATTCGCACCGGGGAGTATGCACAAGGACAGCCGCTCGTGGCGCGCGACATTGCGCGGCGCGTAGGGGTGAGTGTCGCGCCTGTGCGCGAGGCGCTGCATCGGCTTTGGGGTGAGGGAATCGTCGAATTTCATTCGAACCGTAGCGCGCGCGTACGCCGTTTGTCGCGCGACGACGTCTTGCATGCTTCGGAAGTCTGGGAAGTACACGGCGGCCTGATGGCGCGTTTGGCGGCCGAGCGCATCAAGATCGATGACAACGCCGAGCGCGTGCGCGCGGCGAGTGCAGCGATGGTCGATCGACGCCGGCGGTTGGATCCTGCCAGCTACTTCCACGCTTTGATGAAGTACCAGGATGTGCTTGCGGAGATCGGCGGCAATCCTTACGTCATGGCGGTCAAGAAGCGATTGCACACGGAGTTCTGGACGCCCGCTTCCGTGCTCTACATTCCCGATGCTGCCTGGACGGAATATCTAGACAGCTTCGTGCGCGTCAATACCGCGATCCTGGAAGGCGAGCCGCAAGAAGCGGAGAGCGAGTATCGTCGCCATGTGCGCTTCGCGCGGTCGCTGTTGCGTCGACATTTGCCCAAAGACCTGCATCTGCTGGTAGAGCCGCCCGTCGTCAGTCCTGCTAAGCGTAACGGACGTTCGCGCCGGGCATCTCAGGCTCGCTGATCGCGTTTCCCATTCCCGCTGGAAGCTAGGGTCCGATGCTTGCCCCATGAAATATCATTGGGTAGGATGTTCGAACATTTAAGATGATGTTCGAGTCATAATACATGCCTACCATTACGCCTACGCCGGAGGAGATGGCGCGTCGAATCGCTCGCTTCTCGCAGCTGGATCGCATCGTCATGCAGCGAGAAGCGCGCTTCCCGCAGGATGCGCTCGACGTGATCTATGCGCGGAGATTGCATCCGGTCATCGGCTTGCCAGACACGGATACGCCGATCAACGACAGCGCGCCGATCCGCGGTGCCGGCGGCATGACGATCACATATGCGGTGTGTCCGCCCGGTCAAGGGCCG
>JAAYXG010000019.1 GCA_012516015.1 Lysobacteraceae bacterium
GTTTCGGCTGCCCGGGCTCTTCAGCTTTCTCCGACCGGACGCCCGAGCGTCACGAAGTCAGTTTCCGATATTGCCGCTATGGGCGGCTGTCCTTAGTTGTCACGCTTGAGCCTTCGATGCGCAAGATCAAAAGAAGACGTTCACGCGGGTTCTCTTTGGTCGAGGTCCTGGTAGCCCTCGTCGTGCTGTCCGTCGGCTTGTTGGGCATTGCCGCGCTCTACGTCGAGAGCTTGCGCTCCGGCCGCACGGCGCTGCTCCGATCACAGGCAGTCATTCTCGCTGGCGACATGGCCGATCGCATACGGGCGAACCGTCGTGGGCTCGACGCCTACGAGGCCACCGTCACCGCGAGCGACATCAATGCCGCGTGCGAAACGGCAGGCGCAGGATGCGCTCCGGATGAGCTAGCACGTCACGAGAAAGCCGTGTGGCTCAGCGAGCTACAACGCGCCCTGCCCGGAGGCACCGGCACGATCGATTGGCAAGACGGCAACCCTGACACGTATGTCATCACGATCACTTGGGCAGAGTCTGGCCAGGCCGAGCAAAACTCGTACGTATTGAGATTCCAGGCATGAACGTTAACGCGCCGTTTCTCGCACGATCGCGCCGACGGCTGTCTGGCATGACGCTGATCGAGCTCATGGTAGCCCTATTGATAGGGTCGCTGCTCATCGCCGGTGCTGTCACCATCTACGTGCAGAGCCGCAATACATACCGCGTCACTGAAACGACCGCTCGTTTACAAGAAGTCGCCCGCTACGCATTGAACGTCGTCGAGTCCGACGTGCGCCTAGCGGGTTTCTGGGGCCTGACTCACGGTGCTGCAGCGATAGACAACCGAGCGGGCCCGAACGAGGCGGCGAGCGCCATCGATTCGCCCGTCTCGTCGAATTGCGGAGTTAACTGGGTTGTAGATGCCGAACGATTCATCGAAGGCAGAGACGGCAACTACGACTTGGACTGTGCCGTCGCCGCTCCGAACTCCGCCACGAACTGGACGGACGTGCTGGTGGTACGGCGAGCCAGCTCGGACACCCGCCCCGTGAATAGCTCCAGGATCCAAGTGCAAAGCAATCGCTTGCACGCGGAAATCTTCCGAGGGAGCGATATTCCGGCAGGTTTCGGTACGCCGCCCGCTTCCGAGACACGCGACTTGCTCGTACACGCTTACTACGTCGCCCAAGGGCCCGCGAATGCGAACGGCGTCATCCCGTACGCGCTGCGTAGGCAGACGCTCATCGGCGGCTCACCCCCGAGCATAAGGGACGAGGAGATCATCCCGGGGATTCAGGATCTACAGATTCAGTTCGGAATCGACGAAGACGGAGACGCTGCGGGGACCACTGACCGTTACGTAGACCCCGACGCCGTGCCGGTCGGCGCGCGCATCACGTCAGTGCGAATCTGGATTCTCGCCGTCGCCGACGAGCGCGAGGTCGGCTTCGCCAGCAACACGCAGCACGTGTATGCGAATGCAGACTACAGCGCCACCGATGCCTTCAACGACAACCGGCGTCGCGTACTCGTATCGAAGACGATTCAAGTGAGGAACTCGCGTTCATGAGTGCCACCAAGTTTCGCGTCACTTCCACTGCGGCATCGCAACGAGGAGCCGCTCTCGTAGTCGGTCTCGTGCTTCTGATGGTGCTCACGGTTCTTGCGATCTCTGGCATGAATACATCGACAGTCGAGCTACAAATGGCCGGCAATATGCAGTTCAGCCAGAATGCGTTTCAGGCCGCCGAAACAGGCATCGAAGTCGAGATCGCCCAACCAGGCCCGCTCGTGTCGGCAGCAGAGGCGCTGCCGCGGTCAGCTGTTACGATCCCAAACACCGAAGATACCTACCAGATACTCGCCGCCTGCTCTCCTGACAACGGTAAGACGCCCGCGGTCGGCGGGTCCATAGGAGAGTACGCGGCCTATCACACCGACGTTCGCAGTACGGGCAGATCGGCCCGCGGATCTCGGTCGGTGCATATTCAAAGTCACTACGTGGTCGGGCCCGATAGCGGGCCGTGTTGACGGAGTCAGAATCGAGCTCGGGCCATGAATTCGTTCAACTTGCGCGGGGCCATCATGACAAACGGCAAAGCAATCCTGCTCGGCGTCTTCGCATGCGCGGCGGCTCTGATGGGCGGCATGCCCTTTACTGACGCTGCGGAGGTCAAGGCGCTCGAGCAGGCATATGAAACATCCTCCGACGTAACTGCCATACCGA
>JAAYXG010000196.1 GCA_012516015.1 Lysobacteraceae bacterium
CACGCTGAGCGTTCGCGCCCAGGTTGACGGCGGGGTGAGACTCAAGTCTGATTCCCGGCCCCGAACTGCGATTCGAACGCCATGGATCCACGCACCTACTCTCCGCCCGCTGACCTACTCCGCGACCGCATCGTTCTCATCACCGGCGCCAGCGATGGTATCGGCAAAGCAGTCGCGCTCGCGGCTGCCGCGCATGGCGCAACCGTGATTCTGCACGGGCGCAACGTTCGCAGGCTCGAAGCGGTCTACGACTCGATCGTGGGCGCCGGACAGCCTCGACCTTCGATTCTTCCGCTCGATTTCGAAAGGGCGGGTCCGTCCGAGTACGATCAGCTCGCGACGGCGATCGACAAGGAATTCGGACAGCTCGATGTCCTGCTGCACAACGCGGGCATGCTTGGAGAGCGCGCGCCGATCGAACACTACGATGTCGCCAAGTGGATGCGTACGATGCACGTCAACGTCAACGCTCCGTTTATTTTGACGCGCACCTGCCTACCGCTCCTCAAACGTTCGGCGGATGCCTCGATCGTGTTCACATCGAGCGGGGTCGTTCCGCGGCCGCGCGCATTCTGGGGCGCGTATCTCGTGTCCAAGTGGGCCAGCGACGGGCTCATGCATCTGCTTGCCGACGAGTTGGAAGGCGCGACCGCTATCCGAGTGAACAGCATCAACCCAGGCAAGGTGCGAACGAACATGCGCCTGCAAGCATATCCCGCTGAGGACCGCAGCACGCTGCCGCCGCCGGAGGCAATCGTGAAGCCCTATCTGTACTTGTTCGGCCCGGATAGCCGGGGCGTCAACGGCGCGACCGTCGAGTGCCAGTAGGTTTGCGGCCAACGCCTTTCCTGCCGGGCCGCGCTGCGCCTTGCCCTCTCGAACCCGGGCGCGGCTCGCGATCGTAGGGCATCGCGAGTCCTGCGGCGGCATAAAGGGCCGCGACTTGCTGCTCGGTAAGCGCGCGATGTCGACCGCGCGGCAGATCGCGCGGCAATTCGATATCGCCGAGCTTGACTTGCACGACGCGGCTGACTTTCAAGCCGCGGCTCTCGAAAAGGGCACGTACGGCAGCCCGTCGATGTGCTCGATGTGATTTCACGAGGAACCACCGATTGATCCCCTCGCCTCCTGCAGGCTCGATGCTCGCGAACTCGATCGTATCCTCGTCGTACTGCACCACGCGCGGAATGCTGTCGACGTCGAATTCGGGATACGGGATCAGTACGCGCGCCACGTACGCTGCCGGCGTCGTTTCGGCTCGTCGCCGCAGCGCATCCGCAAGACGGCCATCGCTCGTCACCAACAGCAAGCCGCTATCGCCCGTCTGCATCGTATTGATCGCGAGCCAGCGGGCTCCGCGCACGCGCGGTAACGACTCCGTAACCGACTTCATGCCGATATCTCCGTCGGGCACGTTTGCCGGCGGGGCGAACGGTTGACCCTGAGCCTTGTGGAAAAGGAGCACCTGCGCAGGAGCGGTCACCTGTAATCGCCGCGTGACGTCCTTGCCGTCGACGACGACTCGATCGCCGCTCTCATACCGTTGGCCGACTTGCGCCGGCCGATCGTTCACGAGGATGCGCCCGTCCGCCATCCACTTCTCGATCTCACGTCGTGAGCCGAGACCGTGCTGCGCGAGAACTTTGTGGAGGCGTTCGGACATGCGTATCGCAACACCGCGCGTGGCGAACGGGTCGCTGCCGCGGCTCCGCTAGGCGAGTTTGGACGACTTAGTCGCGTTCCGGCTCGCGCACTTCGATCGTCGCCTCGTCCTCGCTCGAAGCAACCATCGTCGGCGAGCGCTCGCTGTCATCGTCCGCGTCCGCGTCGGTATCCTCTTCGCCCGCGGCATCCGCTAGCAGCTCCGAGTCCTCCATACCTTCGACCTCGGACGCGGCATCCGCCGCTCCGTCTTGCGCCCCGGTTGCGGCGGTACTCTCGGCGCCTTCACCCTCTTCACCGCTCGCTGGCTGCGCCTCTCCGGCGGGAAGCTCGAGTTGCACGCCGATCGTTTCTACATCCTTGAGCTCCGCGAGCGTGGGCAATTGATCCAAGCTCTTCAAGCCGAAGTAGTCGAGGAATTCTCGAGTCGTGCCCAAGAGCTCCGGTCGACCCGGCACCTCGCGGTGGCCGACGACACGAATCCAATTGCGCTCCTGGAGCGTGCGCATGATCGTCGAGCTGATCGATACCCCCCGAATCTCTTCGATTTCGCTGCGCGTGATGGGCTGTCGGTACGCGACGAGCGCGAGCGTCTCGAGGAGCGCGCGCGAGTAGCGCGCCGGTCGCTCCTGCCACAATCGGGACACGGTATCGGCGACGCGCGGACGCACCTGTATGCGCCAGCCGCTCGCAACCTCGATGAGCTCGATCCCACGCTCCGCGTAGTCGGCAGCGAGCAAGGCCAGCGCCGCGTTGAGTTGATCCTTCGTCGGCCGTTCGCGCTCATCGAATAGATCGAGCAGCTGCTGGGTCGTCACCGGTCGGCCGGCCGCGAGCAGCGTCGCTTCGATGATGTGCTTGAGGTCGTTTTCGTTCATTGGGTTCTACCGTTCTCGCGTGTCGTCGTCTGCAGCAGGGTCGACGGGGGATTCGCCGTTCGCTTCCAGAGAAGCGTCATCGTCGGCGGCGATTTCCTCCCGTGCCTCGCCTTCTTCCTGTGCGACAGTGTCTCCCTGCACGCCGCTCGCCGTCACGTGCGCGTCATCGTGCCGAGCCTCGGCGTCTTCGGTCACACTGTCTGTCGCGGCCGACTCGTCCGCCAAAGGCACGTCGTCTTCGTCCTCGTCGTTCTCATCGGGATAGGCAGGCTGCGCAAGCGCGGCCTCGTTCTCGATGTCGGCCTCTGCGATCCCGCCTTCGACGACGGTCAACCTGCGCGCTGCCGTCGCCGTGCGCACGTGAATGGGGGCATAGGCTTCGGCTTGTACGATCTCGACCAGCCCTTCCTTCATGAGCTCGAGAATCGCGATGAACGTGACCGTGACGCCCATGCGGCCTTCTTCGGGACGGAAGAGCTGCGTGAAATCGATGAACGCGGCGTCGCGCAGACCGCTCAAGATGTCGGACATGCGCTGGCGCACGGAGAGGCGCTCGCGAGCGACGCGATGGCTCGCGAACATCTCGGCACGCTGCAGCACGTCCTTGAAGGCCATGAGCATTTCCTGCAGCGTGACCTGCGGAACCATCTTCACGACTTTCCGCTCGACGAGCTCTGCAGACGCAGGCAACGTATCGCGCTCGAGGCGGGTGAGATTGTCGAGGTCCTCGGCAGCTTTCTTGAATCGCTCGTACTCCTGCAAGCGCCGCACGAGCTCGGCGCGCGGATCCTCTTCTTCTTGCCCGTCCGCCGACACAACCCGCGGCAGCAACATGCGGGACTTGATCTCCGCCAGCATCGCCGCCATCAGCAGATACTCGCCCGCGAGCTCGAGCTGCAACTCGGCCATCACGTCGATGTACTGCATGTACTGACGCGTGATCTCCGCGATCGGAATATCGAGGATATCCAGGTTCTGCTTGCGAATGAGATAGAGCAACAGATCTAGCGGCCCTTCGAAGGCCTCGAGGAAGACCTGAAGCGCATCAGGCGGGATGTACAGGTCCCGCGGCAGCTCGGTGATGGGCTCGCCCTCGACGACCGCAAACGGCATTTCCGTCTGCTGCGGCGCCTCGGGCTCGCTCGCCTCGGATTCGAGCTGCGATCCCGTGTTCTCGACCAGCTTCAGTTCGGGCTTCACCGGTAAATCATCCCCATCGCCTGGTGCACTTCTTCGAGCGTCTGCCGTGCGACATCGCGCGCCCGCTCGCAGCCTTCCGCGATGATGCCGCGTACGAGGTCGCGATTCTCCTCGAACTCTTGGGCGCGCTCGCGAATCGCAGCGATCTCCGCGACGACCACGTCCGCGAGGCGCTTCTTGCAATCGAGGCAGCCGATGCCCGCCGAGCGGCACCCTTCCTGCACCCACGCCTGAGTGTCGGCATCCGAATAGATTTTGTGAAGGTGCCACACCGGACATTTTTCCGGATCGCCCGGGTCCGTGCGACGAACGCGCGCCGGATCCGTTTGCATCGTCCTGAGTTTCTTCGCCACGGAATCGGGATCCTCTCTAAGCCCGATCGTGTTGCCGTACGACTTGGACATCTTGCGCCCGTCGAGGCCGGGCACTTTGGGTGTCTCGGTCAACATCGCTTCGGGCTCGACGTGAATGCTTCGTCCAGTGCCTTCCAGGTATCCGAGCAGCCGCTCCCTATCGGCCAACGTCAAACGAGCGTTCCCGTCGAGCAGCGCGCGCGCCTTGTCGAGCGCCTCGACGTCGCCTTGTTCTTGATAAAGGCGGCGCAACTCTTTGTACCGATTCCCGTTGCGGCTACCCAGACTCTTGAGCGCCTTCTCGACCTTCGCTTCGAAGTCACGCTCCTTGCCGTACACGTGATTGAAACGACGTGCGATTTCGCGCGTGATCTCGACGTGTGCGACTTGGTCCTCTCCAACCGGAACGTAAGCCGGTTTGTAGAGCAGGATGTCGGCGCTTTGCAGCAGCGGATAGCCCAGGAATCCATAAGTTGCCAGATCTTTGTCGCGCAGTTGCTCTTGTTGATCCTTGTAGGTCGGCACGCGCTCGAGCCAGCCGAGCGGCGTGATCATCGACAGCAAGAGGTGCAGCTCGGAGTGTTCGGGCACTCGGGATTGAATGAAGAGCGTCGCGCTCGCCGGGTTGATGCCGGCCGCCAACCAATCGATGACCATCTCCCAGACGTTGCTATTGAGAGATGAAGTGTCTTCATATCCCGTCGTCAGCGCGTGAATGTCTGCGATGAAGAAATAGCATTCGTACTGATACTGGAGGTCGATCCAGTTCTTGAGCGCTCCATGATAATTGCCCAAGTGCAGCGCGCCGGTCGGACGCATGCCGGAAAGAACTCGCCGTGTCGTACTACTCGATGCACTCAAAGCCAGGAGATCCTCTTGGGTGAAGCCGATCTGCGACCTGCGAAACGCCGTTTGAGGCACATCGCACTGTGTTGAATCAAGGTTTTACGGAACTTTATTAGATGACGGAGCTAAGTCGTGCGGCTGGCTCGGCATTATACGGGAGGCGCGGCTAGCGAAACACGCTGACGTCGCCTTTGCCCTCGCGCACGACGACGGGAGCGGGGCCCGCGAGATCGACGACACTCGTCGGCTCGAAGCCGCAATTGCCGCCATCGATCACCGCGTCGACGACGTGGTAGAGCCGTTCCTGTATTTCCCGGGCGTCGCTCATCGGCGTTTCTTCGCCGGGCAGAATCAAGGTCGAGCTCATCAACGGCTCAGCGAGCAGCTCCAGGATCGCGCGCGGGACGGGATGATCCGGCACTCGGATGCCGATCGTGCGGCGCTTCGGGTTTTGCAGACGCTTCGGCGTTTCGCGCGTCGCTTCGAGCAAGAATGTGTAAGGCCCCGGTGTGAATGCCTTGAGGGTTCGGTATTGCTGATTGCTGACCCGCGCATACTTCGCAATCTCCGACAAGTCGCGGCACACGAGCGTGAAATGATGGTGCTTGTCCGTCTGTCGGATGCGGGCGATCCGCTCCATTGCCGCCTTGTCGCCGATGTGGCAGCCGAGCGCGTAACTCGAATCCGTCGGGTAGACGACCACACCGCCCGCTCGAATGATGTCCACGGCCTGCTTGACGAGGCGCGGTTGCGGATCCTTCGGATGGATTTCGAGGTAACGACTGGTCACGGCAACGATCACGGCGTAACGATCACACGAAGACTCGATTGAACGACTGGGGCGGGCGGCTGTCTTCTCAGCCGTCGACTGTCAACCGCCCCCCTTCCGCGTATGATACGACCTCTTTGCCGTCATCAGCCCTGACCGACATGCAGCTCCTTTTCGACTTCTTCCCGGTCATCGCCTTCTTCATTGCCTACAAGCTGACGGATATCTACGTCGCCACCGCGGTCATCATCGTCGCGGTGCTCCTGCAAACTGGCGTGCAATGGGTGCGCCACAGGAAGGTGAGCTCGATGGCGCTGATCTCCGCGGCGCTCGTGCTCGTATTCGGCGGGCTGACGCTCGCGATCCACGACGAGATGTTCATCAAATGGAAGGTAACCGTCGTGAACTGGTTGTTCGCAACCGGCTTTTTGCTCAGTCATTTCATCGGCGATCGGCCCTTCGTCCAGAGAATGCTGGAAGCGAACGTGGCATTGCAGCGCCCGCTGTGGCTCAAGCTGAGCTGGATGTGGATCGCGTTCTTCGCCATCGTCGGGGCCGTCAATCTTTACATCACCTATAACTTCAGCACGGATGTGTGGGCAGCGTTCAAGCTGTATGGCCTGATTGGCCTGACGTTGCTCTTCGTGCTCCTGCAGGGCGCGTGGCTCGCATCCAAGATGCCCGCCGACTCGAGCAAGCAAGGCTCCACATGAGCACCACGAGTCGGCCCGATCGAATTCGTGCGTGTATCCGCGAGCATTTCGAGGACGCACGAATCGAGCTCATCGACGAAAGTCACTTGCACGTGGGTCACGCCGGTGCGCGGGAAG
>JAAYXG010000020.1 GCA_012516015.1 Lysobacteraceae bacterium
AGCGCGAACCAGGCCCTCGATCGCATCATTAACTTCTTCCCCGAAGAGCGGAGCGAGCAGCTCCTCATGGATCTGTCGCTCAACATTCGCTCGATGATCTCGCAGCGGCTGATTCCGCGCGAAACGGGCGTCGGCCGCATCGCTGCCATGGAAATCATGCTGAACTCGCCGCTCATCGCCGACTTGATCTTCAAGGGCGAGGTGGCCGCGATCAAGGAAGTCATGGCGAAATCGAACCGGCTCGGCATGAAGACGTTCGATCAATCGCTATTCGAGCTGTACGAGGCAGGATTCATTTCCTACGAAGATGCGCTCAGGAACGCCGACTCGAAGAACGAGGTGCGGCTGCGCATCAAGCTCGAGAGCAAGCGCGAAATGAAGATATCGGATGAAGCGGGCAACAGCCTGCGTATCATGGAAGAGGAAACGGAAGGAGTAATAGGAAGGGGGTAGTGATTAGGGGATAGGGGATAGTCGGAACGAGATGATGCAGTGCTCTTCTCTGACTATCCGCCACCCCCTATCCCCTGAACACTAGTGGACTGCTATGAGTGCTGAAGGCGATCAAGTCGACTCCGACATGAGCGGGGCGGGAGAAGACCGTCAGGTCGTTCTCAATACGAAGCCGCTCTTCAAGCTCATGGTCGACAAGCGGGCATCGGATCTGTTCTTTACGTCCTACGCGCCGATCAAGATCAAGATCGAGGGACAGATCTTCCCCGTGAACAAGCAGATGCTCACGCCCGAGGTCGTGCGTCAGGCGGCCTACGGGCTCATGACGCAAGAGCAGATCGAGGCGTTCAACGAAGAGCTCGAGATCGACTTCGCGATCTCCGAGCCCGGGCTCGGACGCTTCCGCGTGAACGTCTTCCATCAGCGCGGCAACCCGGCGATGGTGCTGCGCTACATCACGGCGGACATGCCTCGGCTCGAAGATCTGGGCCTTCCCGAGATTCTCAAAGAGCTGATGATGTTGAAGCGCGGCCTGCTGCTCATGGTCGGTGCGACGGGCTCGGGCAAGTCGACGACGCTCGCGGCGATGATCAATTACCGCAACGAGAACTCCTCCGATCACATCATCACGATCGAAGACCCGATCGAATTCCTGCACTCGAACAAGAAGTCGATCATCAACCAGCGCGAAGTCGGTCTCGACACGAAGTCGTACGCGCGCGCGCTGAGAAGCGCGATGCGCGCCGCGCCGGACGTGCTGCTCATCGGCGAGATACGCGATCGCGAAACGATGGAGTCCGCGATCATGCTCGCGGGCACCGGCCACCTCGTGCTCGCGACCCTGCACGCGAACAACGCGGCCGAAACGCTCGATCGCATCATCAACATGTTCCCGCTCGATCAGCACACGCAGATCTTCCTCGATCTGTCGCAATACCTGCGCGCCATCATCGCGCAGAGACTGGTGCCCGGTAAGAACAAGCGCCGCGTCGCTGCGGTCGAGCTCATGATCAACACGCCGCACGTGCAGGAGCTCATCAAGAAAGGCGATGTCATCGGCGCGAAAGAAGCGCTGCGTACGAGCTCCGAAAAAGGCATGCAGCACTTCGACACCGCGCTCTACGAGCTGTACCGCGCCGGCCGCATCACGATGGAAGATGCGCTCGCGTACGCGGATTCGCGGACGAACTTGGAAGCGAAGATCAACTTCGGCTGAGCGCGCGCTCAGCTAAAGGGCTTGGGGCTCGGGGCCTGGGGCTTGGGCCAGATCGGCGGGCGCCTCGCTGACCTTTGAGGAAATGTGTCGGAATATAAATTCCGACCTACCTAGCGTTGTAGGTCGGATTTTAATCCGACCAAGGCAAGAGAAGCGTCGAGATAAACTAGCATCTCGCGGGCCGACCTACATGGATGTAGGGCTGTCTTGAGTTTTTTCTGACCCACGCCCCACGCCCCACGCCCCACGCCCCACGCCCCAAGCCCCAAGCCCTCAAGAAGCAAACACGGCTTTAGCATCAAACACCGGCCCATCCACGCACACGCGCTTCATTGCAGGACCTTGCGGTGTTTCCACGCGCACGGCGCAGCCGGCGCATCCGCCTACGGCGCACGCCATGAATTCTTCCAGGGAGACCTGGCAGGGCAGGTTGAAGCGGCCGGCGACCGTCGCGACGGCTTTGAGCATCGGCGTGGGGCCGCATGCGAAGATCTCGACGCCTGCGAGCGCTTCGCTCTCGAGCGTATCGAGCCACGCCGCTGCCAGATCGGTGACGTAGCCTTCGTAGCAACCCGGATAGCCGGCGAAGGAAGCGAGGCGGCTCGGGATGCCCCATTCGTCCAGAAGCGGCATGCAGGCGATCACGCCGTCGGGAATGCCGGGGACGATGATCGTCGAGGGCTTGGCGCGGAACGGGAAAGGAATTTCGGAGCCCATCAGCACGAGCGGTTTCCATTGCGCATCCGTGCGCTCGCGCAAGTGCTCGGCGAGGAAGATCATGGGCGGGATCCCAACGCCGCCGCCGATCAGCAGCGTGCGCGGGCGCATCGGATGCGGCACGAAGCGATTGCCGATCGGCCCTAGACAACTGATCTGCTCGCCGACGCGCCGCTTCGAGAGCACCTCGAGACCTTGACCGACGATCTTGTAGAGCACGTCGATCGTTCCCCGTTCGGGATTCGCGCGCATGATCGACAGCGGCCGGCGCATCGGCAGCAGCGGATCGCACGTGAGATGCACGAACGATCCCGGCCCCGCGTCGCGCGCGCATTTCGGCGCCTTCAATCGCAGCACGAACTGATGACCGTCGTATCGCTCGTGAGCGACGACTTCGGCGTCTTCGAGGAAGATGGTGCCGCGGTGAGTCATCGCGTTGGGGCGTTGGGCATGGGGCATGGGGCTTGGGCTAGAAAGGAAAGATACGCGGGAAACATTCTAGGCTGGAGCCCAAGGCCGCAGCGTGCGCTTGCTCTTTCTGGCCCACGCCCACGCCCCGAGCTCCGTGCCAATCACTGAAAGTGCCTTCGCGCTTGCACGTTCCTCGCGATCGTCGCGAGGACGGCCATGCGTACGGCAACGCCGTTCGTCACTTGCTGCTGGATGACCGATTGCGGGCCGTCGGCGATTTCGCTCGAGATCTCGACGTCGCGGTTCATCGGGCCCGGGTGCATGACGATCGCGTCCGGCCGCGCCTTGCGCAGGCGAGTCGGCGTGATCCCGAACTCGCGATGATACGTCGCCTCGTCGGTGAACAGCGCGCGACTCATGCGCTCGCGCTGGATGCGCAGCGTCATGACGACATCCACGTCCTCGATCGCCTCGTCGAGCTTCGTGAAGCGGACGGCGTTCGGAAACTCGTGCGCATCCGGCATCAAGTTGTCGGGCGCCGCGATCCTGACTTCGCGCACGCCGAGGGCCGTGAACACTTGCCACGCCGATCTTGCGACCCGCGAATGGGCGATGTCGCCCGCGATGAGGATCCGAAGCGTGCTCAGATCCTGCTTCACTTGCCGCACCGTGAGCGCATCGAGCAAGCCTTGCGTCGGATGCGAAAGGTGCGCTTCGCCCGCGTTCAGAATACAAACGTGCGGTGCGACGTGCTGCGCGACGTAGGCGGGCAACCCGGGTTCGGCATCGCGCATCACCAGAATGTCCGCGTGCATTGCCTGCAGCGTGTAGATCGTGTCGAGGACCGTCTCGCCTTTCATGCGCGAGGAGGTCTGCATGTCGAGATTGACGACGTCCGCACCCAATCGATACGCGGCGATCTCGAACGACACGCGCGTGCGCGTGCTCGGCTCGAAGAAGAGATTCGCCACCGTGTGTCCGGCGAGACTTTGGTCCCGCGCCGGCCGCTCGCCGGGCGGGCGCACGTAGAACTGTGCGAG
>JAAYXG010000197.1 GCA_012516015.1 Lysobacteraceae bacterium
ATCGAGGAGCTGCCGCAGTTGAGGGAGAGGATATGCATATTTATGCGGACGATGTTTGTTGAGGGCCTGGGCCTCGGGGCGTGGGGCTTGGGCAAGACGCCGAGCAGCTTAGGATGAGCGCAACGCTCGACGGCTGTAAGCTTAACGCCGTTGAGACCCTTAGCCGATCGCGACAGCGGTCATCTGGCCTTAGCCCCACGCCCCGAGCCCCAAGCCCCTACTAAGAAGCCAGCTTCCGCGCCCGTTCACTCAACGCATTCAGCGTCGCATCGAAGGGCTGAATGAACTTTTCGATTCCCTCTTCCTCGAGGTGTGCGGCGACCGCGCGTAGATCGACACCTTCCGCCTGCAGCGCGGCCATCGCCTCATCGGTACGCTCCGAGTCGTCCTGCAACCTGCTCGCCGGCTCGCCGTGATCGCGGTAGGCCGCGAGGGTCTCTGGCGGCAAGGTCGTCACGGTGTCGGGTCCGATGAGCGGCTCGACGTACTTCGTATCGCTATAAGCGGGGTCTTTCGTGCCCGTGCTGGCCCACAGCAGCCGTTGACGGCGCGCGCCCTTCGCCTCGAGGGCGGTCCAGCGTTCGCTCGCGATGATCGCTTCGTAGCGACGATACGCAAGCCGTGCCGAAGCGATCGCCGCCTCGCCTCTCATTTTCTTCGCCGCGGCTGTGCCACGTGCATCGAGCTGCTTGTCGACGACGGTATCGATGCGGCTCAAGAAGAAGCTCGCAACCGAAGCGATTCGGTCGATCGGCTGCTTCTCCGCGAGCCGGTCCTCGAGCCCGCCCATGTACGCGTCTACGACGTCCACGTAACGCTCGACGCTGAAGAGCAGCGTGATATTGACGTTGACGCCCTCGGCCGTCAGCCGTCGGATCGCCTGCAACCCTTCGACCGTGCCCGGTACCTTGATCATGACGTTCGGCCGACCGACCAGGCGATGCAAGCGCAGGCCGTCCTCGATCGTGCGCGTCGCATCGCGCGCCAAATGCGGCGAGACTTCGAGACTGACGAAACCGTCGCCGCCGTCGTTCTCATCGTAAACGCCGCGTAGGGCGTCGGCGGCCGCCTGGATGTCCGCGACGACGAGCTCATCGTAGATCTCGGAAGTGGACCGTCCCGACCGGGCGAGTGCACGGATGTCGTCGTCGTAGTCGTGGGCATCGGCGATAGCCTTGTGGAAGATCGCCGGGTTCGACGTGACGCCCGCGACGCAGTCCTCGCGAATGGCCTTCGCGAGATCACCGCGGTTCACGAAGCCTCGCTCGATGAAGTCGAGCCAGACGCTTTGACCGTACTCGCGAAGCCGGCAAAGCGGATTGGGACGAGTCATTTGCATGCACCTCCTGCGTACAATGCGACGAGGCAACCGTCACGCGCGCGTTTGCAAAGCTTGCAGGCGCACTCACCGGTATGGGGCCGAATTGCCATCGCCGCTCCGTACACAATAATCAAAAGCGGCTGATCGCAGTCGTCGTACAATCCCGCATGGGAAACGACGAACTGTCGGCGCGCAACCCAACTCGAAAAGCTCTCTTATGGCCAGCGAATCGCAGAAATGGCATCTGTTCGTCCCGAAATTATTCACCGTCCTGCGTCTGGGATACGGGATCAAGGACTTCCGCCAGGACACGATTGCTGGACTGACCGTCGCGATCGTCGCCCTGCCGCTTGCGATGGCGCTCGGTATCGCGTCGGGAAGCACGCCTGAAAAAGGCCTCGTTACCGCGGTCGTCGCGGGTTTTCTGATCTCCGCACTCGGCGGGAGCCGCTTTCAGATCGGCGGACCGACGGGCGCGTTCGTCGTCGTCGTGCTCGATGTGATCACACGGCACGGCTTCGATGGCCTGCTGCTCGCGACGGCCCTGGCGGGATTGATGCTGATCGTCGCGGGCCTGGCCGGCCTCGGCACCTGGATCAAATACATTCCTCAACCGGTGATCACCGGGTTCACGGCAGGTATCGCCGTCATCATCTTTTCGACGCAAATCAAAGATCTGCTCGGACTGCAAATGGGTGCCGTGCCGGGGGAGTTCTTCGAGAAGGTGGGGGCGTACGCGGAATATCTCCCCACGTTCAGTCCGCAAGCGACCCTCATTGCCGCCATCGCGCTCGCGATCATCATCTCGCTGCGGAAATTCGCGCCGCGCGCGCCCGGATTCCTCATCGCCGTTCTCGCGGGTTCCGTGCTCGCCTGGCTGTTCGACATGCCGGTGACGACGATCGGGAGTCAATTCGGCGATCTGCCGCGCGGGCTGCCGATGCCGGAGTTGCCGGCCGTGAGCTGGGACAAACTCAAAGCGGTCGTGCCGAGCGCATTCACGATCGCGTTCCTTGCCGGCGTCGAGTCGCTCTTATCCGCGGTCGTCGCCGACGGCATGACGGGGCGGCGTCATCGATCGAATTGCGAGCTCGTGGCGCAGGGTGTCGCGAACTTTGCCTCGACCTTGTTCGGCGGATTGCCTGCGACGGGCGCGATCGCGCGCACGGCAACGAACATCCGCTCCGGTGCGCGCACGCCAGTGGCAGGCATGTTGCATGCCGTCTTTCTGCTGTTGTTCATGCTCCTGCTCGCCCCGCTGATCAGCTACGTGCCGCTTGCGACGCTCGCCGCGGTGCTCGTCATCGTGGCGTGGAACATGAGCGAAATCGATCGCTTTAGATACCTGATGCGGGCACCCGCAGGCGATCGGC
>JAAYXG010000198.1 GCA_012516015.1 Lysobacteraceae bacterium
CCGCGCAGAGCGGCGCTGCGCGCGATTTGGGCTACGACCCCGAAGCAGATCCGTTCGAGCAGTATCACGAAGCCATCGAGCGTGCCGAGCGCGAGCACAAGCTCCTGCTCGTGATCGCGGGCGGCGATTGGTGCCGTTGGTGCCACGTGCTCGAGCGGTTCGTGTCGAGCGATGCGGATGTCGAACGACGCTTGCATGAGACGTTCGTCGTCATGAAGGTGTATGTCGGCTTCGACAACTACAATGACCTCTTCTTCTCGCAGCTGCCGCGCGCGGTCGGCGCACCGCATTTTTGGGTCATCTCGCCGGAGAAGGAAGTGCTCGCATCCCAAGCCACCGCAGGATTCGAATCCGGCAAGAAGGGTTACGACAAAGCAGCCTTTCTCGATTTCATTGCGCACTGGCAGGCTGAAGCGAGCGAGGCGAAACGGCGGCGTCTCGCGGCGAGATGAGCAACGCGCAGCGCGTTACACTAGCGCGCCTACTCATCTTCAGAGGCGGTCTCTCGTGTCCGTCACCGTGGAAAAACTCAAACGCGCCTGCGACGAGCGCGGCCAGGTCTTCGAACCGCTGGATGCGCACGCTTTACGCGAACAGCGCAATGTGCACGTCGTTCTGACCGAGCCCGGGCACATCCGCGGCAATCATTTCCATCATGCGGGTACGGAGATCACGGCCGTGCTCGGGCCGGCGCGCGTGCGTTATCGAGAGGGTAGCGAGGTGACGACGGTCGATGTGCCGGCGAATGAGGTGTGGCGGTTCGTGTTTCCGCCGGGCGTCGCGCATGCGTTCCAGAATACCGGTACCGCACCGCTGGTCATCGTGTCCTTCAATACCGTCCCGCACGATCCGCAGCATCCCGACACGGTCCGCGACCTCATCTTGTCGTGAGGGTCGCTGCCGCGAGCTTGCCGCACCCCAACTTGCATTGCGCATCCTGCCTGCCGAACGCATTTCGAATGCGGTAACGTTGCGCTTTCGGCCTACGAGGCACGACGCATGCCGCGCCGACTCCTGCTCGCTTTCTCGCTTCTCGTTTCGTTCGTGACCTCGGCGGCGGACCCGCCAGCCGAGCAGGCGCTTTCCTCTGTCATCGCGGAGTACGAGCGCATCCTCAAGCAAGTCGACCCGATCTCGGCGGGGCAAGAAGGCGATCGCGACGCGTTGCGGCGCTGGCCAGATGTACGTCCTGGAGCCGCGCGGGAAAACCGCATGCGGCTAGAGGCCCTTGCCGGAGAGCTTGCGAAAATCGACACGCGCGAGCTCGCGGCAGGCTCCTCGCTGAGCTACGCACTGCTCGCGCGTCAGATCGCCTTCGATATCGAGCGGCTCGATTTCGATCTCGATCGAGTCGCATTCAACAACGACAGCGGCTTCCACACGCTCGCGGACTACGTCGCACGCACGACGACGCTGTCTTCGCGCGAAGATGCCGAAGCGTGGCTCGCGCGCCTCGAAGCGCTGTCCGACTATTACGATCAGAATCTCGCGAACCTGCGCCGCGGCATTCGCACGAAGCTCACGCAGCCCAAGATCGTCGTCGATCGCGTTCTGGACGTTGCGCGTCGACAAGCAGCGACTCCGCCCGATGGGAGCGCGTTGCTCGCGCCGTTCGCGCGCCGACCGCCCGCGCTCCCCGAAGCCGATTGGTCGCGCTATCGATCGCGGGCATTGGCGCTCGTTCGAGAACGCATCCGACCCGCGCAGCGCGCGTTCGTCCGATTTCTCGAGCAGGAGTATGGTCCGGCGGCACGACCTGAGCTCGGCTTACGGACCGTACCAGGCGGCGAGCAGATGTATCGCTTCCTCGCGAGAGCGGAGACGACGACGG
>JAAYXG010000199.1 GCA_012516015.1 Lysobacteraceae bacterium
ATCACCGCGCCGACGTAGACGAGCACGAGCACGATGGCCAGGAACTCGGCTTCCATCAACAGCCACAGCACGGCGCTGTTGATGAAGGCGAGCACGAGGAACAGAGCCGCGTGCACCGGGTTGCGGGACGTAATCACGCCCACCGCCGCGACAACGAGCACGGCGGAGAACGCGTAGAAGAGTATGGCGGTCAGCGTCATAACTATCTGTACCGTGCGTCGGCAGCCTTGTCGGCGGCGATCATGGCTTCGTACCGGTCTCCGATCGCGAGCAGCTTGTCTTTGGTCATGATGTTCTCGCCGCGATTCTCCATGTGGTACTCGTGAATTCGAGTCTCGACGATCGCGTCGACCGGACAAGCCTCTTCGCAGAAGCCGCAATAGATGCACTTGAACAAGTCGATGTCGTAACGCGTCGTTCGGCGCGTCCCGTCGGCTGCGACATCCGATTCGATCGTGATCGCAAGCGCCGGACAAACTGCTTCGCACAGCTTGCAGGCGATGCAGCGCTCTTGTCCGTTCGCGTAGCGGCGCTGCGCATGCAATCCGCGGTAGCGCGGCGACTGCGGCGTCTTCTCCTCCGGATACTGGATCGTAACGTGCGGACGAAACGCGAACTGCCGGAAGGTGACGGCAAGTCCCACGAAGAGCTCGGTCAGAAACAGTGTCTTGAAAAAGCTTGCAGGCGTTTTCATCTCATCACCTCGAGCAGCGCTCGTCACGAGCCGCCGAGCAAGTAGTGTGCGTCTTCATATCGGTCTTCAGCCTTGGGCCCACGGGCCGATCTGGAAGTGCCAGAACAGTCCTTCGACGAAGATCCACACGAGTGTGATCGGAATGAAGACCTTCCAGCCAAGACGCATGATCTGGTCGTACCGGTACCGCGGGAACGTCGCGCGGAACCAGAGGAAGCAGAACAAGAAGATCCAAACTTTGATGAACAGCCACAGGAAGTGCGGCGCAGCGAGCCACGCGAGCCAACTCGGCAGCGGCCAAGCTTCGAACGGCGAGATCCACCCCCCGAAGAAGAAGATCGAGGTCAGCGCCGAGATCAGGATCATGTTGACGTACTCGGCGACGAAGAACACGGCGAACGCCATGCCGGAGTACTCGACGTGAAATCCCGCAACGATTTCGGACTCGCCCTCGACGACGTCGAACGGCGCGCGGTTCGTCTCCGCAACACCGGAGATGAAGTACACGAGAAAGAGCGGGATGAGCCACCAGAAAAAATAGCTCAAGTGTCCGCCGCTTTGCGCCTCGATGATCTGTCCAATATTGAGCGATCCGGCCGCCATGACGACGCCGACGAGCGCAAAGCCCATCGCGATCTCGTACGCCACCATCTGCGCGGCGGCGCGCATCGCGCCCAAGAACGCGTACTTCGAGTTGGCTGCCCACCCGGCAAGGATCACGCCGTACACGCCCGCAGACGTCAGCGCAAGGATGTAGAGCAAGCCTGCATCGATGTCGGCTACCGTGAATCCCGGCCAGAACGGGATCACCGCCCAAGTACACAGCGCCGGGATCAACGCGAGCAGCGGCGCGATCACGAACAGAAGCTTGCTCGCGCTCGTCGGTATGACGATTTCCTTCACCAGCAGCTTCAAGACGTCGGCGAAGGGTTGCAGGATGCCGTTGAAGCCCACGCGATTCGGCCCGATGCGCGCCTGAATCGAACCGATGACACGCCGCTCGACGAGCGTGAGAAACGCCATCATCAAGATGACGCTGACGAATAGGATCAGGGCGACGACGCCGTACCAAACCAGCGCCTGTGCCCATTGCGGCAGGAATTCGAGCAAGCTAGAGGCGAATTCGGGAATCATGCGCTCTGCCCTCGGCCTTCGATACCCGCGGCGGTTTCTTGCAGCGACATCGCGCGACGAACGACGGCATCGATCTGATAGATCGGTACGTCGCGATCAAGAGCGGCGGGATTCAAAGCCAACTTCGACTGCAGCGTGCGTGCGGAGCTCTTCACTTGGAACTTCGGCCCCTTCTCGATCTCGCCGCGCAGCTCCGCGGTGATCTCCTCTGAGTTCGTGTACTCGAAACCCGAAAGATTCAAGAGATTCCCGAGCACACGCAGCACCTTCCACGCCGGACGCGCCTCACCCACGGGGCGAGCGGCACCTGGAACGCTCTGCCATCGACCTTCCATGTTCACGTACGTCCCCGATGTCTCCGCGAACGTACCGATCGGCAGCACGATATCCGCGTACTCGCGCGCGCTCGCGTAGGGCGACAGCGCAACGACGCACTCCGCTCCCTTGAACGCTTCGAGCGCACCCGGCACGGCGATGTCGAGCGACGGTTCGACTGCGCCCAGCACGACATACGCGCGCAAACGCGCAGCGAACATATCCGCAAGGTTCATTCCCGGCGTCTGCACCGAACGCCCGCCCGCCGCTCGGTGGGGCAAGACGCCCGCGAGGTGGGCACCGACTGCGTTGCCACCGTCAGGCAAGTAGCCGAGCGTTGCGCCGGTCATCTCGGCGAGCGCTTCCGCAACGAGCCGCAGATCGGCGAACGCCGGATCGCGTTGCGCCAACGCGCCGAGAAGAATGAGCTGGCCTTCGCCGCTCGCGAGCTGCTCGGCGATGGACACGTGCACGTCCGACGGCTGCGCGTTGGCAACGAGCGCCGCGAGCGTTTCGGGTGCGGTACGGCCGCCGGTGCGCGCCGCTGCCGCGGCAATCGCGACGAGGTGCTCGAACATGTGCTGCCCGTTCGAAGTCAGGTAAGCCGCGATCGGGAATAGATAGGGATAGCGGCCCGGATTGACGAACGAGACTTTGGCGCCGCGCAGGGCCGCCTTCCGCACGCGGTGCGCGATGAGCGGCACTTCGCTGCGTAAATTCGAGCCGACGACGAGCACACCTTGCGCGCGCTCGACATCCTGAATCGAGCAGCCGAGACCCGGATACAAACCCTCACTTGCTTCGTCGCGAAAGTCGCTGCGGCGAAGTCGATGATCGAGGTTCGAGCTGCCGAGACCGCGCGCGATCTTCGCGAGCAAATAGAGCTCTTCGAGCGTGGAGCTCGGCGATGCCAGCGCACCGATTTGCTGGCCGCCGCTCTGCTTGACTACTTTGCTCAGACGCTCCGCGGCGAGCGCGAGCGCGCGTTCCCAATCGGACTCTTGCCAGACGCCGTTCTCGCGCACGATCGGCTTCATCAGCCGATCCTCGCTATAGATCCCTTGATAGCTGAAGCGCTCGCGATCCGCGATCCACGTTTCGTTCACTTCTTCGTTCGGGCGCGGTACGACACGCATGATGCGCCCGCGGAGCACGTGTGCGTAGATGTTGGTGCCGACGCTGTCGTGAGGCGACACGAGCGGATGCTGCGTCATCTCCCACGCGCGAGCGCGATAGCGGAACGGTTTGTTGTTGAGCGCGCCGACCGGACAGAGGTCGATGATGTTCGCCGAGAGCTCATGCTCGACGCTGCGCTCGACGAACGTGCCGATCTCGGTCATCTCCGCCCGGCCGATCGTGCCGAGCTGCTGATAGCCTTGGATCTCCTGCGTGAAGCGCACGCAGCGAGTGCAGTGAATGCATCGGGTCATGTCCGTCGACACGAGCGGGCCGATGTTCTTGTCCTTGACGACGCGTTTGCGCTCGGTGTAGCGCGAGATGTCGCGACCGAAACCGAGCGACAAATCCTGCAGCTCGCACTCCCCGCCCTGATCGCAGATCGGGCAATCGAGCGGGTGGTTGATCAACAAGAACTCCATGACAGCGCGCTGCGCGGCGATCGCCTTGGGCGATTTCGTGAAGACCTTCATGCCCTCCACGACCGGAGTCGCACACGCCGGCAG
>JAAYXG010000200.1 GCA_012516015.1 Lysobacteraceae bacterium
CGATCGTTCATGCTCATCTGTACGGTGAGCTCCGGGTGTTGCTGGATGAACCGCGGCAGCGCGGGAACGATGAGCTTGCGCCCGAGCGAAACCGGCACATCGACGCGCAGCCGGCCGCGCGCCACCCCGCGCGATTCGGCGACCTCGCTCTCGGCTTGGTCGAGCTGGGCAAGGGCATCGCGGGAACGTTCGTAGAAGTTCGTGCCTTGATCGGTGAGACTCAACGACCGGGTCGTGCGGTTCAACAGGCGCGCGCCGAGCCGCTCCTCGAGTCGGCTCACGGCCTTGCTGATCGCCGAGGGCGACATCCCGAGGGTTTGCGCGGCCGCGACGAAGCTGCGAGCTTCGACGACGCGCACGAAAACGACGATATCGCTGTAATTATTCAATGATCGACGCCCTGAGGTATGCCGTCATTATGAGCCCTGATTCCAGACATGCAGTGGCATGTTTCGTCCAAGACGCATCGCGCCCGCGCAGCTCGTCGGAAACGGGCCCACGAGCGGCCATGCTCGCATGTTCGTCAAGGACGATTCTAGCGGGCCATTCGTGACCGCAACGCATGACTCTGTTTGCAAACAACCCGGTTTACCGGGGTCGCTGCTGCCCTTAATGTATCGCTCCCTAGCAGGGCGGGCTCGGCTCAAAAGGGAGCCAAGTTAATGATCCAGGTCGAAGGACCTGGAGTGACCGCCTCGGAATCTACTGGAGACCGCGCTCAGAGCGATTTCCGAGGCCCGATGTTCGGCTGGGTGTGGTAGGAGACGCGATGCTGTTGGTGACTGGTGCGACGGGCAATGTAGGCCGAGCGGTGCTGAACGAGCTCGCGGGCCGCCCCGTGGCCGTGCGCGCGTTCGTGCGCGATCCGCGCAAGCTCGGCCCCGTAGCCACGAATATCGAGGTCGTCAGCGGCGACATTTTCGACGACGAAAGCTTACGGAAGGCCTTTGACGGCATCGATGCCGCTTTCCTCGCTTCCGCGTGGTCGCCGCGGATGGCGGAGCTCCACTTGCGGTGCGTCGTGGCGGCCAAGGCGGCCGGCGTCGGCCGGATCGTGCAGCTTTCCGGCGTCGGTGCGAGTCGAGAGTTCTGCTGCGCGCGCGCCCTGCAGTGGCTCGGCCAGATCGAAAGCGCCACGCAGGCTGCGGGAATCGAAGTCACCCACCTGCGACCCACGTTTTTCATGCAGAATCTGCTGCGGTTCGCGAACAGCATCGCCGAGCAGGGCGTCATCGCGGGGCCATTCCGATCGAGCAAATGGACGTTCGTCGATGCGCGCGACGTCGGAGCCGTCGCCGCGGCGGCATTGCTGGACCCGACTCACGCCGGCCATGCGTACGTCGTGACGGGTAGCGAGTCGCTTACCTATGAGGAGGTCGCCGAGCGACTGAGCAAGGTGCTCGGTAAGCCGATTCGCTATCAGGACATTACGGCGAACGAGGCCCGCGGTCGGCTGCAAGCCGAGGGTGCCTCTCCGGTCATGATCGAGGCGACCCTCGAGCTTTGGGACGCGTGCGCTTCGAAGCTCATCAACGTGGCGCCGACGACCGTCGTCAAGGACATCACGGGCCGCGAGCCCCGCTCCCTCGAAGATTTCGCACGCGAATACAAACCTCTATTTCTGGCGCAAGCCGAAAAACGAGCCGCGCACGGCGGCTAAGCAGAAATGACTCGCAATTCGCGGGTCGCAAGAACGACGCGCATCGCGCGAGGCTCTTTCAGCACGAATCGCGGATCACGAATGCACGCGCGAGCTACGCGAGCGTGAGCTCGGGCGTTACCGAAATCTCCATCGCGTTGTTCTCGTTGTTGACCGTGACGACGGTGACCGGGCGGCGCCATACGCGCGCGATGTACTCGAGTACCTTGCGTGCTCGATCGGGATCCAAGCCGCGACCGTCGGTGACGTGATCGTGGATGAGCTCGAGCTTGCCGTCGACGTGAACGCGCGAAGCACTGATCGTCGGCGCGCCGAATCCGTACTTGGGCGCGAGTAGCGCATCGTGGAGCGCGGATAGATCGTATTCCTGCACCGTGAGCGTGCCGTGTGCAGGCCCCTTGTACCGGAACAACTGCAGCTCGGTCGCGAGATCCTGCGTGAGATGATTGCGGATGAAGGCGAAGTCGTCGTCCTCGCACATGATCTTGCGCGCGTGCTCGAGCCCGTGCTCTTCGATGATCTTCTCCCACATCGTGAATCCCAGGTGATAGGGATTCGTCGACAGTGCCACGTGGTCTCCGCTCGCGGTGGGACGCACGACGTCCGAATGGCACTTGATCGCATCCACGTACGCGGATTGCGGCAAGAAGTCCGCCTCGCGAAGCAGACGCGCGTGCCAGTAAGACGCCCATCCCTCGTTCATGATTTGGCAGGCAAACACGGGATAGAAGTAGAACGATTCCTCGCGCACGGCGAGGAAGATGTCGCGCTCCCACGGCTCCATCTCGGGTGCGTATTGCGCGATGAACCAAAGGAGATCTTTCTCCGGATGCGGCGGGATCGGCGAGCGTTTCGCGGGCCCGCTCGATTGCGGCCGCGCCGTGTCGGGTCCGAGCGCGGCGTAGCGGCGCGAGAATTCGTCATCCGCGTGCGGCGCCTTCTCCGGCATCAGTTCGGGGTACCGTTCCCTGCGCAGCGCTTGATCCACGTCGATGTGCTGCTCGAGCGACAAAGCGGCATCGAGCACCGCTTCCACACGTTCGAGGCCGTGCTCTTCGATCGCCGTGCCGATTTGGCGCGCGTGCGCGGCCGCTTGTTCGACGATGTGCTCGCCCACTTGGCTTTGACTGCGCCGAAACAGCATGTTGTTCGCAGAGAAGTCCGCATGGCCCAGCACGTGCGCCGTCACGAGAACGTTCTCCGCCGTGCTGTTGCTCTTCGCGAGATACGCTCTTCCCGGATTGCCGGGGAAGACGACCTCGAAGAGTCGCGACAATCCCATCCGATGTTGGATGAGCTGATAGATGTAGCGCACGCCGAACGACCAGTGCGGCATGCGTACCGGCAGGCCGTAGATCGCGATCTCCGTCATGAAGCTCTCGGGCACCACCTCGAACTCGACCGGGTGGTACTTGAGTCCGACGCTCTTGGCGAGCGATTCGATCTGGGCGACTTGTGTACGCCAGTCTTCGATCATGGAATCTCCAGGAAGCAGATGGCGGATGCGTTAGCGCCGCTTCGCGGCTCGGCACGATGCGCTAGCTCACCCTCAATCGCCTCTCGCAAAAAAATGCCTCACCGCATCCCAGATGTCGTCCGTTCCGCTCACCCGAAACGCGCCGACATTGTCCGTCTCTTCCGCAAGGTTCAAGAACAACTTGCCGACCTCGCTATCGGGCATGGAC
>JAAYXG010000201.1 GCA_012516015.1 Lysobacteraceae bacterium
GGTAGCGGCCCGGGACGGCGGCGTACTGGAGCACTTGGGTCGCGCCGACTTCAGAAGTGAAGAAGCCCAAGATTGCGAGCTCCTTCGTCATCAAGATGAAAGGACGATTGTTGCGCTCATCCCCCGACGTATCCGTCCACGCCGCCTTCAGCGCGGTATCGTGCGCTTCGCGCACGAGCGCGGTGCGTTGCTCGGGCGCAAGATCCAAAAACGGCTTGCCGTGAAGCTCGGTCGCCCGCGACTCGAACTGAGCGAGCCCGGCTAGATAGCGATCCTGATCCTTCTTTTGATACGTGTTCTTGAGCATCCTATCGATGAAGGCAGGTACGCCGACATCCGCAGCGCCCGGCGTGTCCGTGCGCGGGATGATGATCTCCGCGACCTCCGTTACGAGCGCGGCTTGTGCCATGGTGAAAAACGTCGGCGACCAGCTCGCTTCGGCCTTCTTGGCCGAGCAGCCCTGAAGGATCCCAAGCATCGCGGGCGTCGAAATCGCGCCGCCCATCAGATAGGCCGCGCGCTTCAACAGCTCGCGGCGGTCCAGTGTGTAATGAGCACTCATAGATTCAACCGCTTCAGCTCTTCGACGGCGTAGTTCGCAGCGCGCGCCGTCAATGCCATATAGGTGAGCGACGGATTCACGCACGCCGATGAGGTCATGCACGATCCGTCGGTGACGAACACGTTCTTGCAGGCGTGCACCTGATTCCACGCGTTCAACACGGACGTCTTCGGATCGCGCCCCATGCGAGCGGTGCCCATCTCGTGAATGCCGAGCCCGACGCCGATCTCCGGATCGTTGGCCCGCACGTTCTTGAACCCGGCCGCTTCGAGCATCTCGACGGCATCGCTCACCATGTCCTTGCGCATCTTGCGCTCGTTGTCCTTGAGCTCTACGTCGAACGCGAGCACCGGCAGACCCCACTTGTCCGTGCGCGTTCGATCGATCGTCACGCGATTCTCGTGATACGGCAACATTTCGCCGAAGCCCGTCAAGCCGACGTTCCACGGCCCTGGCGTCGCCGCTTGCGCTTTGAGGTCCGCTCCGATGACGTCCCTGTACAGGACATCGCTCCAACCGCTGCGCGCTGCCCGGCCTTGATAGCCGAAGCCCCGCAGGTAATCGCGACGATCTTTACCGAGATTACGATAGCGAGGGATGTAGATCCCGTTCGGACGGCGGCCCTCGTAATACTTGTCCTCGAAGCCTTCGACCAGCGCAAAGGCACCGGACCCGAGGTGGTGATCCATGATGTTGCAGCCGAGCTCGCCGCTGTCGTTGCCGAAACCGTCGGGGAACCGGCTCGAGGTCGAGTTCAGCATGATGAACGTCGAGCCGAACGTCGATGCGCACAAGAAGATGACTCTCGCGAAGAACTCGTGGTGCTCGTTCGTCTCCGCGTCGAGCACGCGCACGCCGGTCGCGCGATTTTGCTTTTCGTCGTAGATGATCTCGTAGACGATCGAATGCGGCCGCAGCGTCATGTTGCCGGTCTTCTCCGCTGCGGGCAGCGTGCTCGAGTTGCTGCTGAAGTACGCGCCGTACGGACAGCCGCGGATGCACATGTTTCGGTACTGACACATGCCGCGTTGCGGGCTGTGCGGCAGCGGAGCGGTCATGTTCGCGACGCGCCCGATCGTGAGAGGTCGGCCGAACTTCTTGTCGAGCACTTCCTTGAAGTACGTCTCGACGCAGTTGAGCTCCATCGGGGGCTGGAACTTGCCGTCCGGGAGGTGCGGCAAGCCCTCGGCCTGCCCGCTGACGCCGATGAACTCTTCGACATAGTCGTACCATCGCTCGATATCGGCATAGCGGATCGGCCAGTCGATACCGTGCCCGTCCCGCGCATTCGCGGAGAAGTCGAGATCGCTCCAGCGATAGCTCTGGCGCCCCCACATCAGCGAGCGCCCGCCGACGTGATAGCCGCGCATCCAATCGAAGCGCTTGATTTCGGTGTAGGGATTGTCGATATCGTCGACGAACCAGTGCTTCGTCGCTTGCGTGATCGTGTATCCGGTTCGAGCTTGAACGCCTTGGCGCTCGAGGTCGTGAACCGTCGGTCGGCCGGCGTAATCGAGCTCCCAGGGATCTTTGGTCGCGGTCGGATAGTCGCCGTGCTTCACCATCCGGCCACGCTCGAGTACGAGCGTTTTCAGGCCTTTTTCCGTCAGCTCTTTCGCGGCCCACCCGCCGCTCACACCCGTGCCTACGACGATCGCGTCGTAAGTGTTGTTGTCCATTGCACCCCCTGAGGTTCAACGAGCCGGAACGATAGCGCAGTTTCGAGCCGCGACGCCATCGGGCCGGCGCTGAGTATGCACGCTACGGCGCGCTACGCGCTGGGCGCTGGGCTGGCTCTGGGCTCTGGGCTCTGGGCTCTGGGCTCTGACAAGAATGAAGACATCCGATGACTCGCTCGCACGCAAAGAAAGCATGTATCGCAGCGGGGCGAGTATGCGTCGAAGCATCA
>JAAYXG010000021.1 GCA_012516015.1 Lysobacteraceae bacterium
TACCGTGCGATCGGGCGATCGCTCGTGCGTCTCGAAACGTCGGCGATCCGACTCCATACACTCGAGCGACCGCCAAGACCGCCGGCTGGCAATGGCGCATTCCGCTGCAATCCCGCACCGGGAACGGGCTCGTCTACTGCAGCGAGTACTTGAGCGACGATGAAGCGCTTGCCACGCTCGACGCGGGGCTCGACGGAGAGCCGATTTCGGAGCCCAGGCTCCTGCGGTTCCGAGCCGGCATACGCAAGATGTGTTGGAACAAGAACGTCGTCGCACTGGGGCTCGCGTCCGGCTTTCTCGAGCCGCTCGAATCGACCTCGATTCATTTCATTCAAACCGCCATCGCGCGTTTGATGACGAACTTCCCGGACAAGGCGTTCAACCAGCACGACATCGACTACTACAACCGACGCACGCGGCTCGAGCTCGAGCAGGCCCGCGACTTTCTCATCCTGCATTACCACGCCACCGAACGGAACGACTCGCCGTTCTGGGACTACTGCCGCACGATGCCGATTCCTGACGCGCTTCGCGAGCGCATCGCAATCTATAGGGAAAACGCGCGGCTTTATCGGCACGACAACGAGCTGTTCGGCGAGACGAATTGGCTCGCGGTGCTGCACGGCCAAAACATCACGCCGAAGCGATATCACCCCATCGCAGACGTGCTTCCCGAGTCCGAGCTCGAGCTGCGCATGAAGAAGTTGGCGGACGTGACGAGGAACTGCCTCGAGCTCATGCCTTCGCACCAAGCGTTCATCGATCGGCACTGCAAGGCAGAAATGGCCTGAGTCGAGGTCGTTCGCGGCGCGAGCGGCCCGCGCTTGCGCGCACCCGCTCGCTACTTGCGGCTGAGGTTGTACATCAGGTACTGCTTGATGGTCTGGGCAATTTCGGGCGTGAGCTCGCCGAGCACGCCGCGTTGATCTTCAGGCAGGTGCGCGACGGGATCGGGCCCCGTTCCGAAGATGTAGTAATTGAACGCCGTCTGCCAGACTTTGCGCCGCGCCTCCGGTAGGTGACGAATCGACAGCAGACCATGAATCATGCAATCGAAAGGCGAGCCCGCGAATGCTGGAATGTCGTCCCACCAATAGTTCACGAGCACATTGAACGGTGACAGGGATTTGACGTGGTGCCACCACATATGCGGAATATAGATCGCATCGCCCGGCCCCAACTCGGCCGCTCGCGCGGTTTTCCATGCCTCGGCGAAGCGGGGATAGCGCTCGAGATCGGGCGCCTCGGGATCGACCATGCTCACCGGCGGCCCGGCGAGCGTGAACTCCAGCGGACCGACGTACAGGTTGACGAGCTGCTCGGGCGGAAACAACGTGAAGCGCCGCCGACCCGCCACGACGCAGGCGATGTTGGACGACAGATCGAAGTGCGTGGCAACGGTGATCGCATTACCGAGCCAGATGCGGGGCACACCTTGCGCCCAGGAGAGCTGGTTCGCTGCGCCGAATCCAGGCATACACTCCGGAATGATGACGGCGCCGGCATACGTCGAGGGCGCATCCTCTAGCGTCTCCAGCGCGACGAGGCGGTCGAGTAACGATGCAAGCGGCTCCCGGCGCCGCTCGAAGTTGTAGCCGCGCAACCCCTCGGCGTAGAAGAAGCGTCCCCGGATCGCGGGATCCCCGACGAACGTCTCGACGGGTTGTCCTCCCACGTACGTCTTGATGTACGAGGCCAGCTCGCTGGCGGATCGAGCGCCCCGCTGCACCGCTGGCCAGTCGGCGACCAGGCCGCGCAGAACCGCGGGTTCCTCCTGAGGCAAGATCTCCTCGCGGAAGCGCTCCGCGCTGACGTCGCGCCATTCTCGAATTGTTTGCGGAACACTCATCGCTGCTCGAATCGCCTAGCCTCGTGACGCGACGGACCTCTACTACCATGCCTCTACTACCATGCAAGGGCCGTCGAGCCAAGGAAGACTACTCGAGGTAGGCTGCAATGTCCGCGATCTGTTGCGCAGTGAGACCAAGCTGATCCGCGCTCAGCATGAGTGAACGATCCAATCGCTGCCGCTCCCGGATCTGCGACCTCGGAATCATCTGAATCGCCCCGCCCGTGCTCTGCACGATCACCGGATCGCCATTGCTCAGCACGAGGCCGTGAACTCGCTTGCCGTCCGAGAGGATGAGCTCCGTTCCTTCGTAGCCGTGCGCGATATCGTGTGAAGGATCGACGATTGCGGTGATGACGACCTCCTTCGTCTGGCGGCTCGCGAATCCCTCGA
>JAAYXG010000202.1 GCA_012516015.1 Lysobacteraceae bacterium
GAAGCCGAACGGGTTCCGGTCGCCTCGTTCCGCGAACGGTACACCGAGCTGTCGAGGCGCTTCGCACCGTCTTCCGCGACCGGGCACCTCTTGATCACCGCGACGCCGCACGACTATCCGATTCGCGCATCGGAGGTCGAGCCGCTACGCGCCTGGATCGCCGCGGGCAACACGCTCTTGGTGCTAGCCGGTCTGTCGGATACGCCGGAATGGTCCATGGCCGAAGGCTACGATGTCGCGTTCATGCAGAACATGGAGTCGATGACGGGTCTGCGCTTCGTCGCGATCGAAGTAGAGGCTGACGCTGCGGAATCCGCCGAGGCCGCGGAAGAAGAAGGTGAGAGCGCCGCATCACCGTCGATGAGCCCGGCACTCGCGGCGATGCGGCTCGACGAGCCGCAGGAATTCACGCTCGTGCCGAATGGACTCCATGCGTTTTTCAGCGGAGTCGAGTCGGCGGTCGCGGTCTCGGAGTATCCGGCCTCGAAATGGCGCGCCTATTCCGTTTCGTCACCGTTGCTGCTGGAGCTGGCTCACGAAGCGGAGTCAGGATCGCCCGTGTTGTGGGAGCTCCGCCAGGGTGAAGGTCGGATCCTGGTGACCGGCTACGGCAGTCTCTTTACGAACAAGCTGCTCGGCCGCGCAGACAATGCGCGCCTGCTCGCGAACATCGTTCGCGAGACGCTCGGTCCGCACGGCAGTGTCATACTCGACGATGCGCATCAGGGTCTCGTCGCGTTCTACGATCCGGATGCGTTCTTCGGCGATGCGCGTCTGCATCGGTCGCTCGGCTGGCTGGTCGCGTTGTGGTTCGTCTTCGTGCTCGGCGCGCAGCGCTTGCGCCCGCTTGCGAGCACGTGGTCGCCGCTCGACATCACGAGCTTCGTACGGGCGACCGGCGGCTTCATGGCACGGGTCTTGAAGCCGGCCGCCGCGGGACAACGCCTGTTCGCGAACTTCTTCAACGATGTGCGGCGGCAGATCGGATTGCCGGCAGACGGTGGGCCCGTATGGGAGTGGCTCGATGCGCACTCGTCGATGGATACGCGCGAGATCGCGCGGCTCGCAGCGCTTCATGCCAGGACGATGAGCGGGCATCGTGTGGATCTCGTGAAGCTGCACAATGCGCTCGTCCGCGCTCGCGAAAGCTTGAATTGACAACGAAATAGAAGGATTTCGCATGACCAACCCTTTGCAGTCGTTCGAACGGCACTTGCAGCAAGAGCTTGGAAGGGCCGTGATCGGCCTCGAGCCCGTAATTCGAGCGTTGGCGATCGCCATCATCGCGAGAGGTCATGTGCTGCTGCAGGGCGCGCCCGGTCTCGGCAAGACCCTGTTGAGCAAGACGCTGGCGCATGCGATCGGCGGCACGTTCAAGCGCGTGCAGGGGACATCGGACCTGATGCCGACGGACATCACCGGCGTGCACATCTACGACAACGAAAAGCGAGAATTTCTCTTTCGTCCCGGTCCGATCTTCGCGGACGTCGTGCTGGTCGACGAGATCAATCGTGCCGGTCCGAAGACGCAGTCCGCGCTGCTCGAGGCGATGGAGGAGCGTCAGGTCAGCGTGGATCGCAAGATCTATCCGCTCCCCGCGAATTTCCTCGTGATCGCAACGCAGAATCCGCGCGAATTCGAAGGCACGTATCCGCTTCCCGAGTCCCAGTTGGATCGCTTCATGGTGCGGATCGACATCCCGTACCCAGCCAGGGAATCCGAGCTCGCGGTCGTGGAACGCTATGCGAACGCCGATGCGCATGTTGCCGGCACGAGCGCGCAAGCGATTTCGCCCGAGATGATCAGCGCCGCGCGGGCGGCCGTCGCGGACGTCCATGTCGCCCCCGAGTTGTCTGCGTACGCCGTAGACCTCGCCGCCGCATCGCGTACGCACGCGCACGTCGGGCTCGGACTGTCGACGCGCGGCGTATTGGCGCTGATTCGAGCCGCGCGCATTCTCGCCGGCATACGCGGTGCGCAGTTCGCCACGCCGGATGACGTGAAGGAGGTCGCGCCTTGGATCGTGCCGCATCGACTCACGCTCGCTCCGGAAGCGCTCCTGGAAGGTGTGACCGAGCACGACGTCACGCAACGACTCCTCGAGCAAACGCCGGTGCCGCGGGAAACCACGCAAGCCCATGCGTCGTGATGGACGCGGATAGCGGGCGGCTCGCTCCAGGAACGCTAAGCAGATGAGCCTGCGCCAGAACGCGCTCGTCCTCGCCGTGCTGACGGCATTGATCGCGATCATCGGCGCGTGGAGCGACGTGCCGCAGCTTGCAGGGTTGTGGCGTTTCCCGCTGGCCCTGCTGTTGCTTGGGCTCGCCTACGAGCGGTGGATGACGAACCGCGCGCAACCGCAGTTCGATTTGTTCAGCGACGCGCGTGCGCTGCTTGGCCGTCCCACATTCGTTCGAATCGCGATGAGACATCGACTCGCGAGGTCGATTCCCGTGGAGCTCATCGCGGATCCGCCGGAGGGCATCGAGGCGTCCAGAGATGTGTTGTCCTCCGAGATTCCTCCGGGCGAAGGCGGCGTCGTCGACGTGCGCATCGTCGCGAGACGTCTCGGCGAGCACGTATGGCCTGCGGTCCGCGCTCGATTCGCAGGGCCGCTCGGCCTCGCTTGGTGGCCGCGGCGAATGCAGTCCGAATTCAAGCTGCAGGTCGCGCCGGATCTCTTACGCGACGAGCGTAGACGCGTCGGGCTTCTCGGCGTCGGGCCGACCGCACGCTCGATGTTGGGTGCCGGTGCGGAAGTCCTGCAATTGCGCGACTATCGCCCGGGCGATCCGCAGCACTGGATCGATTGGAAAGCGACGGCTCGCATCGGCAGACTGATCAGCCGCGACTATTCGGAAGATCAGCATCTCGATATCGTCATCGCGATCGACGCCGGGCGCGCGAGCGGTCTTCGCAGCGGGGAGCTCGACCGTCTCGGACATTTCGTGAATCTCGCGGCGCGCTTCGCCGAGCACGCAATTGCGCAAGACGATCGGGTCGGGCTCGTCATCTTTTCCGATCGGCCGCTCGTGGCGATTCCGCCGCTACGCGGTTTGGCGTGCGTGCTGCGCATTCGCGGGGCGCTCGAGGTCGCCAAAGTCGATGCCTCGGAATCGAACCCGCTCAACGCGGCGCTGCGCGTGAGGACGCTCGTGCGTCACCGCAGCCTTGTCGTGCTTCTGACGGATCTAGACGATGCCACGGTTGCAGGACAGCTCGCCTCCGCAGCTCGTCTGCTGCTGCCGAAACATTTGCCGCTGATCGCGGGATTGTCGAGTCCGGAATCGGAGCGCTTGGCCTACTCGCCCGCGCGCACGTGGTTGGGTCCCTACGAGGCGCTCGCGGCGCAAGAGTACTGCGCGCGGCTCGCACGCAACGTGCTCGCGCTGCGGGCGCTTGGTGCGCCCGCGTTGTTGGCGCCGCCCGATCAGCTCGAGAAGGCGGTCTTCCAAACGTACGCGGAGTTCAGAAGCCACAGACGAGTGTGAGAAGAAGAGGTCAACGGTCAGCCGTCAACTGGCTTTGTCCTGCCGAACAATCTTCCCGTCAAGGCGCCGATCATGATGATCCAGTAGCCGATGCCGACGATCAATCGATTGATCATCGGAAAATCGGGATCGGGCGAAAGATAGCCCTCGATGAAGCCGCAGCCGATGAGGAGGAGGGTGCACAGGACGAGCAGACGACCGGTCTTCGCGATCGCATGTTGAAACGAATCGCGTCGCGTCGCGTGCGTCGGTCGAATGAGTGATTCGCCCACCATCACGCCGGCTGCGCCCGCGAGACAGATCACGGAGAGCTCCACGAAGCCGTGCGCGGTGACGAATTTTCCGAGCTCGCCCGCCAGGCCGTGTTGCTGAGTGAATGCGAACATGGCGCCGATCATGAGCCCGTTCATCGAGATCAGATAGAACGTGCCGAGCCCGAAGAACACGCCGACGCAGTACGCCATGAGGCTGACGACGATGTTGTTCGTGAGAATGCCCACGGACAGGATCGACGAGGGCACGACGTTGAGCAGACCGTCCGTCCACAAGCGCCCGCGCTCCACTTGGTTGATCGTCTCCTCGCTTGCGAGCAAGCCGATCAACTCGGGATACGCGGAGACGAGCCACCAGCCCGCGACGACGCTGAGCGCGAACAATAGCGAAACCCAGAAGATCGGCGTTCGCAGGTCGCGCACGACCGCCGGAATCTCCTCGCGAAACAGCACGCGCAAGCTCGCACGCCAATCGTGCGGTTTGCGATGGATGATCGCGTGCAGTCGCGCATAGCGCTGCTCGAGCGCTTGGGGCGTGCGGCTCGCGGGCAAGATGCGCCTTGCAATGGAGAGATCGCGTCCGAGCGCGCGATAGATTTCGATGGCCTTGAGGGCCTCAGGCGCGCCGTGTCGATGTTTGCGCTCCAAGCCTTCGAGTGTCGGCCCGAGCTCGCGCCAAGCCTCGATGCGCGACGTGAGCCACGCCTTGAGACCTGATTCGCTTGCGCTCGTGACGCGTGACAGGTGACTTGCGGTTCGCAAGACAGGTTCGCTCGTGTTGTTTGTTCCCATCTTACTAGTCACGGATCATCGGATCACGGATCACGAACCACGAGCATCCGCTGCAGCCGAGCATGCAGGTCGGGAGTCGACTCCTCCATCAACGTGCCCTCGGTGACGGTCCCATCGAGACGCGCGATGAGGCTGCAGGCCAGCCTCCGTCGCGTATCTTCTTCGAGTCCCTTCCAGCGTTCGAGCAGCTCGTGAACGAGCTCCGCGGCTTGCGGCGTCAAGCCGTTCTCCTGCGCGTTGCCGAAGGCATCGAACGCGGTGTCCTTATGGGTGTCGTCGAGCACGAGAAGCGTACCGCCCGCGAGATCTCCGATGCGCACGTGCTGCGAAGTGAAGATGACACTGACGAGCCCGACGAGATAGGCGGCGGGCAGGCTATCGATCAGTCGAAAAATATTGCGTACGAGCAGCGCGCCGAACGAGGGAACATCGCCCTCGCGCGTGACGAGACGGACGCCGGCGATGCGCTTGCCCGGCGTCCGGCCATGCATCGCGATCTCCAGCACCGGATGGTAAAGCAGATAGATCGCAGCGGCCGGTATGGGCACGAGAAACGCGTAGGCCGCCGAAGGCATCACATCGGCGAATGTCATCGTGCCGTAGTACAGGAAGCTGCCCCCGAAGAACCAGGCCAGTGCGAGCACGAGCCGGATGTGCCAGTCGATGACGAAGGCGAAGCTGCGGCTGCCCGCGCCCGCAATCTTCAAGCGCACGTCGACGCCGGTAACGCTCTGCAGTGTGACTTCCGGTGCGTTCAATGCAGATCCTCGCTTTTTCGAGCCTTACGACACGCTCGAATGCACGCTGCTTATTCGACGATTCGGGCCAGCTGCTCGGCCTGATACTCTTGTTGTAGCGGCCGTACGACGGCGTCCAGGTCGCCGTCCATGATATCCGATAGCTTGTAGAGCGTCAGATTGATCCGATGATCGGTGACGCGCCCCTGCGGGAAGTTGTAGGTGCGGATACGCTCGGAGCGATCGCCCGAGCCGACCTGCAGCTTGCGCGACTGCGCTTCGGCCTTCTCGCGTTTTTCCTGCTCGGCCGCCAGTAAGCGAGCCTTGAGCAGCGACATCGCGCGCGAGCGGTTCTTATGTTGAGAACGTTCGTCCTGACACTCGACGACGATGCCGGTCGGCAGGTGCGTAATGCGGATCGCCGAATCCGTCTTGTTGACGTGCTGGCCCCCGGCGCCCGATGCGCGGAACGTGTCGATGCGCAGATCCGCGGGGTTGATCTCCACCGCTTCGATCTCTTCGAACTCGGGAAGAATCGCGACGGTGCACGCCGAGGTATGAATGCGCCCCTGCGCTTCGGTCGCGGGGACGCGCTGCACGCGATGGGTGCCGGCCTCGAACTTGAAGTGAGAGAATGCACCTTTTCCGACGATCCGGCTGATGATTTCCTTGTAGCCGCCGTGCTCGCCAGGATGCTCGGACAGCACCTCCACGCGCCAGCCGCGCGACTCGGCATAGCGCGCGTACATGCGAAAGAGATCGCCCGCGAAGATCGCAGCTTCATCGCCGCCGGTGCCTGCGCGGATCTCGAGATAGATGTTGCTCTCGTCGCGCTCGTCCCTGGGTAGGAGGAGCTTCGCGAGCTCTTCGGTCTCGTGATCGATCCGGGCGCGTAGATTGTCGAGCTCCTCGCGACCGAGCTCGCGCAGCTCCGGGTCGTCTCCCTCCGCCATGGCGCGCGCTTGATCGCGCTCCGCAAGGAGCTTTTGATAGGCGCGGTAGCGGCTGACCACCGTTTCCAAGCGCGAGTATTCCATCGAGAGCTCGCGGAACTTGTTCGTGTCCGCGATCACATCGGGATCGGCGAGCAGCGCACTGACCTCGTCGTGGCGCTCGGCGAGCTTGTCGAGTTTGTGTCGAATCGAGTCTTTCATGGAGTCGTGAAATCAGTGACGGCAGGCGACGAGCCCTGCCGCGAAGCTACCGCTCGTTCGCTGCCGCGCCGGCGGGTGGAGCGAGGTCCTGCCGAGTCGCGCTCTCGGTCGCGTCGAGCGGCTCGACGTCCGCGCCTTCGCCGCCGAAGAGAGATTCCAATGCACGCAACATTTCGTCGTCGCCGCGTTCCGCCGCCTCGCGCAGGCGCTGGCTCGGCGCGTGCATCAACCGGTTCGTGAGGGTTGTCGCGAGGAACTCGACGACTTCCCTGGGGTCGCGCCCGGCCGCGAGCATGCGCTGCGCCTGCGCCGCGCTCTGGGCGCGCACTCGATCGGCACCCTCGCGCATTTCTCGAATGAGCGGCGCCACGTCCAATGTCTTGAGCTGCTGCTCGAACCTTTCGATCCTCGTTGCGATCAGACCGTCCGCATCGCGCGCTGCCTCTCTGCGCGCCTCGATGTTCTCGTTTACGACGCTCTGCAGATCGTCGATCGTGAACAGGTAGACATCGCCGAGCTCCGCGACCCGCGCTTCGATGTCGCGCGGGACCGCGATGTCGACCATGAACATCGGCTTGCGTTTGCGAGCGCGCAGCGCGGCTCGCACGGCTTCGTACGTCACGACCGGCTGCGGGCTCGCCGTCGAAGCAATGACGATATCGGCATCGGCCAAATGCGACGGCAGCGCCTCCAATCCGATCGCCGAGCCGCCGAACTCCTCCGCGAGTTCCTGGGCACGCTCGATGCTGCGATTCGCGACGATGACGCGACGCAGGCCGTTCGCGCGCAGGTGGCGAGCGGCGAGCGCAATCATTTCACCGGCCCCGATGAGCAGTGCCGTGTGATTCTCGAGCCGCTCGAAGACCGTGCGCGCGAGCACGACCGCTGCGGAGGCCACCGAAACCGCATTCGCGCCGATGCGCGTTTCCGTGCGTACGCGCTTCGCGACGGAGAAGGCGGTTTGCATCAGCCGGTTGAGGTAGGGCCCCGTTGTGCCGACCTCGTGCGCCTGACGATAGGCCGTTTTGAGTTGCCCGAGAATTTGGGGCTCGCCGAGAACCAGCGAATCGAGGCCGCACGCGACGGAGAACACGTGCTTGATCGCCGCAGAATCCTGTAGTCGATACACCGAAGCCGAGATGTCGACCTGGTGGGAAGCGAGGTCGTGCCAGCGGGACAGCCATTGCACGAGCGGCGGTTCGCCGCCGTCGCTCAGGCAATACAATTCGGTGCGATTACACGTCGAGACGATGACACCCTCGCGCACGCCGGGGAGTTTCGTCATCTCGCGCAGCGCTACGGAGAGGTCGTGTTCCGGGAATACGACTTTCTCGCGGATCTCGACGGGCGCGGTGCGGTGATTGATTCCAATGACGACGAATGGCATGCGAGGTGCTTACTCGGCCGGGGGGATTGTCCGGGAAGGTCAAGGGGATGACAAGCGTAGGAAGGTTCCCTGCTATAGTGGTTTCACGATGAATCCCGCTACTTCGTTCGCTCGCGGCCTCGGCGCCGCCGTGCTTTGCGCGTTGCTCACAGCATGCGCGGGCACGAAAGCCAATCAAGAGGCCTCCGCGCCCGCCGATCCGAATGCGCTCGTGCTCGGGGCGGAAGTCGCCTTGCAGCGTGGCGAGTACCTGGACGCCGCCAAGGCGTACTTGCGTGCCGCGTTGAGCGCGGACGACGAAGCGCTCGCCGAACAGGCGACGCAGGTTGCCTACGAGCATCGCCAGTGGAGCCTCGTCGAGCAGGCTGCCGCCCGTTGGCTGAGTTTGAACCATACCAACGAAGAGGCGCGACGCTACGCCGCGTTCGCCGCACTACAGCTCTACAAGCTCGATGATGCCGCGGAGCATCTGGGGACGCTGCTCGAGACCGCGTACATCAATCCTCCAGCCGGGTTCTTGGCCTTGTTGCCGCAGCTCGCCGCGGAGGCACCCGAGGCAGCCGTGACCTCGGTCATGCAGAAGCTCGTTGCGAAGTATCCGAACCTGACGGAAGCGCATTACGCGCTCGCTCAGGCGGCTCTGCAGTCGGACAACTTCGCGCTCGGGCTCGCGCACGCGCAGAAGGCTCGCGAGCTCGGACAGTATTGGGCCCCGGCGGGGCTATTGCTAGCGCGCGCGCAGCTCATGAACGGCAATGCGGAGCAAGCGCTCGAAACCGCTCGAAGCGTGCTCGAGCACGACAATCAAGACGCGCATCGTCTCGAGTACGCGCTCATGCTCATTCAAGCCGGCCGAGAAGAAGAGGGCAAGAAGGAGCTCACGGCGCTCGCCGCTTCGACGGATACCGCGGTCGTCGTCGAGCGCGCGCTCGC
>JAAYXG010000203.1 GCA_012516015.1 Lysobacteraceae bacterium
CGTATAGGAGAAGACGTAATGCGATTCGTCGGGCTTCGACTGCTCGCCCACGTAGCTCGCGCTCACGTCGACGCGAATGCGATGACGTGCCGCCTCATCGGCGCTCGCAGCCTCCAAGTAGGATGCGGCGTCTTCGACGCGGGTCTTCGAAGGAGGTATTTCTGTCATAAGATGTCGCTTCAGTGCAGACGCACCGCCAAAACGTCACAGGGTGCCGAGTGGAGAACAGCATCTTCCGTGAAGTTGAGTAGAATGGCGAGCCCGTGGCGCTCGCGACTGCCGAGCACGATGAGATCGCTGTTCAGGCGCTGCGCGGCGCGGATGATCTCGGCCTTGATTCCGCCCGTTTCGACGAGCTGCGGCCGGTGCTCGAGGCCGAGCTTCGCGGCGAGCTCCTGCAAACGCGTTCGCGCGCGGTCGACGAGCTCGGTCTCGATCTGAATCGTGGGCATCAACGCTTCTCCCATCGGTTCGACCGGCACGTATTCGACGACGTGCAGCAGCGTGATCTCACCGCCGTACCGCTCGGCGATCGACTTTGCTCTGGCACCGATGATCTCGCTGTCGTCGGATAGGTCGACCGCGAGCAGAATATTGCGATAGTCCGCCATCGCGCCTCCCGAAGCCGCAAAGTTCTCGCGTACGACGATTATATAGAAGTCGCCCGCCGTACGGCCCTAAACGCCGCCGTCATTCCTAATGGCAAGGCGTTCTGCGAGCGCGGCGAAGCCGAGCGGCGAGACGGTTTCCGCTCGTGCTCCCGGATCGATTCCGGCGGCGGCGATCTCACGATCGGAGAGCAATGGCCGCAGGCTGTTGCGTAAGGTTTTTCGACGCTGAGAGAAAGCGGCCGCAACGATCGCCGCATATTGCCGCGGATGGTCCTGGGGCACGGGTGGGATCGCGTGCGGGATGAGCCGGGCAAAGCTCGAGACGACGCGTGGCGCAGGCCGAAAGGCGCCCGGGCCGATATCGAACAACGGCTCGACTTTGAGCCACGGTGCGAGCATCACGCTCAGGCGGCCATAGTGCTCGGAGCTGGCCGTCGCCGCCATGCGCTGGACGACTTCCTTTTGCAGCATGACGTGCAAGTCGAGAATGTGCTCGCGCTGCTCGATCAAGCGGAACAACAGCGGCGTCGAGATGTTGTAGGGCAGATTGCCGACGATCCGCAGCGGTCGCGAGTCGGCGCGTAGGGCACCTAAGTCGAACTTCAGAACGTCGGCCTCGTGGAGGTGCAGCGTGGCGGAAGCAGGCGCATGATCGCGTAGGTGCCGAATGGCGTCGCGATCGATCTCGATCGCGTGCAGCTCGCCGACGCGCTCGAGCAAGGGCAGCGTAATCGCGCCCAGCCCAGGACCGATTTCGACGAGCGCTTCCTCCGGCTGCGGGTCGATCGCGGCAATGATGCGGGCGATGATCGCCGGATCGTGGAGGAAGTGTTGTCCGAAGCGTTTGCGGGCGACGTGCATCGATGTTCGAACGCGTGATCCGACCAGCCAGCCTCGTAGAATTGCCTCGACGGCTACGCCGGCATCCGCGCGCGCGCGCCGACCATCCGAAGCGCCAGTTCGATTGCAGCGATCAGGCTGCCCGCGTCCGCTTTGCCGCTACCTGCCAGCGTCAACGCGGTGCCATGATCGACCGACGTGCGGATGATCGGCAGTCCGAGCGTCACGTTCACGGCGTTGCCGAAACCCGCGTACTTGAGCACGGGCAGGCCTTGATCGTGATACATGGCGAGCACCGCGTCCACGCCCTCCAGCATGTGCGGCGTGAACGCGGTATCGGCGGGCGCAGGTCCGATGAGATCGCACCCGCGGGCGCGCAGTGCCTCGAGCGCGGGGATGATCACATCGATTTCTTCGCGACCTAGATGACCGGATTCGCCCGCGTGCGGGTTGAGGCCGCATACGAGCACGCGCGGACGGTCGATTGCGAACTTCGTCTGCAGCTCCCGGTAAAGAATCGTCGCGACCGTCTCGACCCGCTCGCGCGTGATTGCGCCCGGAACGGCGCGCAAGGGTAGGTGCGTCGTGACGAGCGCGACGCGCAGTCTGTCGCTTGCGAGCAGCATGACGGGTTCGCTGCCCCCCGTGCGGTCGGCGAGATACTCAGTGTGGCCGGAAAAAGGCACGCCCGCTTCGTTGATGATGCTTTTTTGGAGCGGTGCGGTGACCATCGCATCGAACTCACCCGCGGCGCAGCCGTCGATCGCCGCATCGAGCGTCGCAAGGACGTACCGAGCGTTCGCCGAATCCAATACGCCTGGCCGTACAGGCGCGGACGTTTGCACGTGGAGCACGCGCAACTTGCCCGCCTCGTGCTTGCGGCGCGGGTTTCCTTGCGCAAAGAGCTCGAA
>JAAYXG010000204.1 GCA_012516015.1 Lysobacteraceae bacterium
CGAAGTGTATCGGGATAGCCAGTGGTATCAGGCATTCAGTACCGGCGGCGGGGACGGTCGCGAGTACATTCGAATCGCGTTCCACGCGGCGCGCTTAGCCGATCCGGATGCGCTCCTGTTCATCAACGACTACAGTACGGAGAATCCAGCCAAGCTCGCGAAAGTGCTCGAGATCGTCGACTACATCGAGGCGAGCGGCGAGGTGACGGTCGACGGCATCGGCCATCAGTTTCACCTGCAACGATCGTCGCGGGCGGAAGACGTGGATGCGGCACTGAAGACGGTGGCCGATCGAGGCAAGTTGAATCGAGTGACGGAGCTCGATATCTCCATCTACTCCGATCCCGGTTCCTGTTTCGCCTCAGGGACAGGATGTCAGGCGGATTACGGGATGGACTTCTCGGCGATTCCGCAGTCCGTCGTATCGGAGCACGCAGAGCTCTATCGGGCGCTCTTCGCCGTGTTCAAGCAACACGACACGCTCCAACTCGTCACGACCTGGGGTGTGCACGACGCGCACACCTGGCTCAACTCCTGGCCCGTCACTCGCACGAATCGGCCCTTGCTGTTCGATCGAGATCGCAATCCGAAGCTGGCGTTTTGGGCCGTCGTCGATCCGACGTTCGAGATTCCGTAGCGGCTTTGTCCGACCGAATGCCTCTTCCTTTCGAGGTAGAGGCCGAACGAGCGGGGGTGAGAGTGCGCGCGGGCGCCTCTCACTTCTCTACTTTTGTGAACTTCTCTCCTCGCGACTACTCTGATTCGGCGCAACCAAGTATCTTCGCCCGCTCGCAACGGAGGCGTCGCAGACCGCTTCGTTCTCTCGTTCGAGCCAGGCCGGCAGACCGCGGGCAACCGCGTTGGGGTAACACTTGATGATTTCGATTGCGCAGTTTCCTTCTCGATCACTCACGAAGTTCGCCCGATTGACAGCCGCGACCGCCCTGCTCGCGGTTACGTGCACGAGCCTCTCTGCACAGACCCTCGAGCTCAACGATCGCGAGTACTTCACGAAGCGCGGGCTCGACGTCCTCGTCTTCAGCAATTGGTACGACGGGAACTTCAGCGACTCGAAGATCGCGGGCATCGAGCTCATCCATCACGGCGTGCGGACTGCGACGAACGGCGATGTGAGACTCAGCCCGACGCCGGAACAGTGGGATCCGGTTCCGCAGCTCCAGAACCGCAATGTCCTGCGCGACCAAAACGCGATCGAAGCGCGGCTCGCTTATCCCGATCACAGTTTCGAATACACGATTCGCGCCGAGCCGACGGCGAACGGCGTCGTCCTGCGCGTCGTGCTCGACGAGCCGCTGCCGCAAGCGCTCGAGGGCAAAGCCGGCTTCAATCTGGAGTTCCTGCCGTCCGCGTACTTCACGAAGAGCTATTTAATGGACGAGAAGGCCGGCACGCTGCCGCTGTATCCGACCGGGCCGACGGGCCGCGATTCGGACGGCGAGATTCAGCGCTTGCCGTTCGCGACCGGGCGCAAGCTCGTGCTCGCGCCGGAGGATCCGACGCGGCGCGTCAGCATCGAAACGCGCACCGGCACGCTTGCGCTGCTCGACGGGCGCAATCAAGCGCAGAACGGCTGGCTCGTCGTGCGCACATTGATTCCTGCAGGCGTGAAGGGCACGGCGGTCGAATGGGAGCTGTCCGCGAGCACGCTGCCGAATTGGACGCGGCCTGCAATGATCGCCCATTCGCAGGTGGGCTATCACCCGGATCAA
>JAAYXG010000205.1 GCA_012516015.1 Lysobacteraceae bacterium
GATTTCATCCTGCAAGCGCGCACGGAGTTCGTCGGCGGCGGCGTCGATCCGCATCGCAAGGCCGGGGTGATGATCCGCCAGGGCATCGACGAAGATGCACCCTATGTGGATGCCGTCGTGCACGGCGACGGGCTCACCTCGCTGCAGTTTCGACGCACGAAGGGCGGCGAGACGGAACAAATCGAATCGACCGTCAAGGGCGCCGACGTGATTCAAATCGAGCGCCGCGGCGAGACGTATACGGTTTCGGTCGCCCGTTTCGGCGACCCCTATTCGAGCATCGAGATCGCGGACCTACGGCTCGACGACGAGGTGCAGGTCGGGCTGTTCTTGAGCTCGCACAATCCGGATATCATCGAGCAAGTCATCTTCCGCGACGTGCGGCTCACGCGCACGGCGAAGCCCGACTTCACGCCCTATCGCGACTACATCGGCAGCCGACTCGAGTTGCTCGACGTACGTAGCGGGCACCGCCAGATCGTCTTCAGCTCGCAGCAACCCTTCGAGGCGCCGAATTGGACGCCAGACGGTACGGCGCTGATCTACAACACGAGCGGCACGAATCCGGAGACGCGCGGCCGGCTCTATCGTTTCGATCTCGCGTCCCGTCAGCCGCGCCTCATCGACACGGGATTCGCGATCCGCAACAACAACGACCACGTGCTGTCGTTCGACGGCAAGATGATGGGGATCTCCGATCAGAGCACGGACAAAGGCGAGTCGACGATCTTCACAGTGCCGGCGACAGGCGGCGTCCCGAAGCGCATCACGCCACTCACGCCTTCCTATTTGCATGGCTGGTCACCGGACAGCAAGTTCCTGGTTTACACCGGCGGGCGCAACGGCGAGTTCGATATCTACAAGATACCTTCCGACGGCAGCGGCCCCGAGGTGCGGCTCACGACAGCCAAGGGGGTCGACGACGGACCGGAATTTACGCCGGACGGCAAGTACATTTATTTCAATTCGGTACGCAGCGGCAAGATGCAGATCTGGCGCATGACGCCCGACGGAAAGCATCAAGAGCGGGTCACGCACGACGAGCTCAACAATTGGTTTCCGCACATCTCGCCCGACGGAAAATGGATTGCGATGATCAGCTACGGCGACGACGTGGAGCCCGCGGATCACCCGTACTACAAACAGGTTTACCTACGCTTGATGCCGATCGAAGGCGGAACGCCGAAAGTCCTTGCGTATGTCTACGGCGGTCAAGGCACGATCAACGTACCATCATGGTCACCCGACGGAACGACGATCGCATTCGTCAGCAACTCGGACGCATTGTGACCTGAGGAATTCTCGTGCCCTGCCGAGTCGAGCTGCGCGCCAGCGCCGACGTCTGACAAAGAGATACTCTCGCAGAAACGCGGAGACGCAGAGATCGGAGGGGAAAAGCGCTTATTCACCCTCTCACCTCCGCGTCTCTGCGTCGCTGCGGGCCAATCTTCCTGCTCCATCCATTGCGAGCTTTGCGTGCTTCGCGAGAGTCGAAGTGCCCCTCGTGCGCGCATGCACGCGCCGCACAATGCGCATATGAGCGTTTATACAGCCGTCAAACGGCGAGATCGCTCCTGTCGAGCGCGCACGGAATAAACCGAGGTTGAGCAAAAATTCGATCCGCAGTAAGGTTTTGCGGATGTCACACGACGCAGTCAATCCGAATGCGCGTTGGGCTCTTTTCCTCGATGTAGACGGTACGCTGATCGAGCTCGCCGAAACACCGGAAAGTGTTTACGTGCCTCCGGAGCTCAAGTCGTTGTTGCACGAAGTCACCGCGCGTCTCGAGGGCGCTCTCGCGCTCGTCAGCGGCCGCACGATCGCGAACATCGACGAGCTGTTCGATCCGTTGCGACCGTGCGCTTCAGGGGTACACGGCGCGGAGCGGCGCGGACCCGATGGTCGTTTGATACGTGCGCCGCTCGACACGTCGGCGCTCCGAGCAGTGCGCGAAGAGCTTGCCGCGTTTGCGCGCGTGCACGAAGGCGTGCTGCTCGAAGACAAAGGCTTCGCGCTCGCGGTTCACTTCAGACTTGCGCCGCAGCTCGCCGATGCCGTTCACGAGAAGACGGCAACCATCGTCGCGCGGCTCGGCGCGAGCTACGTGCTGCAAGCGGGCAAGTGCGTCTACGAGATTCGTCCGAGCGCGACGACAAAGGGAACGGCCGTACGCACGTTCATGCAGACGCCGCCGTTCGCCGGCCGGCAGCCGATCTATATCGGCGATGACGTGACGGACGAGGATGCCTTCGAGGCAGTCAACGAGCTCGGCGGCATTTCCGTCCGCGTCGGCGATACTTCACGTACGTCCGCGACCCACCGATTACCGACCGTCACGGACGTTCATCGCTGGATTCGCGAATTGCCCGCGAAACCGCCACTCTTGCGCGCGGGGTGAATTCGCGAGCCAGGAATCAGGAGGATCACATGGAGTCGAATCGAATCCTTGAATCCGCGCGAGGCACTCATCCATGACGTCGCGCCTCATCTGCGTTTCGAACCGCGTGTCGTTGCCGCGCAAGGCGGCCGCGCCCGGAGGAATCGCGGTGGGCGTTTTGAGCGCGCTCAAACA
>JAAYXG010000206.1 GCA_012516015.1 Lysobacteraceae bacterium
ATAATCAAATGCTCAGCCGCGTACGCGATCTTGCGTTTCGATCGAGAGGCGCACGCCGGCCGGGCGAGCCGATCGATATCCCCGACGTGATCTCCGCGCTGTGCAGCGCAGAAGGTTTGGCGGGTCGACGGGCAGGCGACCTTCGCGAACCGGCTGGATGCGCCTCAAGTTGCCGACGATTCGGCCGATAGACAAATCTGGCGACACGACCGGACGCCGTAGCGCGACGGTTCTGACGCAGCTCGGCTGGTCCGAGCTCCCATGCCGCCTTCTTCCCGCGGCAGCGAAGTCGGCCTTCTTCCCGCCGATCGACATTCCCGTATCGAGACGATGTTTCGGACCCTGTTCGGTCCGTGAATCGTGGCTGCATTCCGCGGAGCCGCGCTCTCGCGCGGACGAAAGGAATCCAGGCCGCAATGGCGAGCTCAGTTGGAGGAAGAGATATGCGCATGAATCTGCCCGTCACGGATGAAGAGTACGTCCTGCCAGATGGCGATGTGATCATCACGCGAACGGATCTCGACAGCCGAATCACTTACGCGAACCAGGCGTTTCTCACGAGCAGCGAGTTCACCTTGCAAGAATGCATCGGCGAGCCGCAGAACATCGTGCGCCATCCGGACATGCCGCGCGAGGCGTTCGCAGATCTCTGGAAGACGATCAGAAGGGGCAAGCCGTGGACCGGGATGGTTAAGAACCGACGCAAGAACGGCGGCTATTACTGGGTGCGCGCGAACATCACTCCAATCGTGGAGCACGGTCGGCCTGTCGGCTATATGTCCGTGCGCGTCAGGCCCAGGAGCGAAGAAATCCGTGCCGCGGAAGCGCTCTACGAGGCCACGCGCACCGGGCGAGCCAAGCATTTGAAGCTCGTGGAGGGTGAAGTCGTCGACACGCGATTCGTTGCACGCGTCATTGCGATGCTGCGTCCGTCGTTGGCGGTCGGCACGGTGGGGATTCTCGGAACGATCGCCGCGTCGTTCGCGCTCACGCTGTTCGCGTCGCTATCGTCGAACGAGCTCGCGATGCGGACGCTCGTGACCGCAGCCGCGGCGTTAGGTCTACTGCTCTCGGTGCTGAATGCGCGCTACATCCTGCGCAAGGTCGCCGGACCGATCAAGCAAGCGGAAGCGATTGCCATGCAGGTGGTGTCCGGCAACGTGGACTGTTCCTTTCAGGACAGCACGGATCGCGACGTGCGCACCATGATTCGGGCACTGAATCAGATGAACGCGAAGCTCGTCGGCGTATTGAAAGACACGCGCTTGAGCATCGACGCGGTGCTGCAGGGAACCGAGCACATCGAGGGAGCGAACGCCGCCCTATGCGAGCGTACTCAGTCTCATGCCTCCAGCCTCGAACAGACGGCCGCATCGATGGAGGAGATGACGGCGTCGGTGAAGGAGAACGCGGGCAGTGCGAGACAGGCGAGCGACATGACGGTGCGCGCCTCGGAGGTCACGCGCAAGGGCCGAGATGTCGTTCAGGAGGTCATCGTCACGATGAACGACATTGCGCTCGCCTCCAGGAAGATGGGAGACATCCTCGGAATCATCGAGGGCATCGCATTTCAGACGAACTTGCTCGCATTGAATGCCGCAGTCGAAGCTGCGCGCGCCGGCGATTCGGGGCGGGGTTTCGCCGTCGTCGCACAGGAAGTGCGCGCTTTGGCGCAGCGATCCTCCGTCGCGGCACGAGAGATCAAGGAGCTGATCGCCGATTCGCTGGCGAAAGTCGAGAACGGTACTCACCTTGCATCGCAGGCCGGAGAAACGATGAAAGACGTCGTTGCATCGTCTCTTCGTGTCGCGGATCTCGTCAGCGAGATCATGGCCGCGAACAGCGAGCAATCGACCGGCATCGAGCAAATCAACCAAGCGGTTTCGCAAATGGACCGAATGACACAAGAGGATGCGGTGCTCGCGGATCAACTGAGCGAAGTCGCACGAGCGCTTCGATTCCAATCACAACGCGCGCTCGATGCGATTTCCGCGTTCAATCTTGCAACGGATGCGGCGCCTGGATCGAACGCATCACTCGTCGAGAGCAGCGCTGTTGCGCGCGGCCGCATCGACGCCCATGAGTTGCGCCGTGATGCGCTTACTTTCCTCGGCGCAGCCAAGCAATCCGCATGAGACGTCCACGATCCGCTTGCGCTGCGAGCGCGCGTAGCCGCGCAGCCGCTCGAAGGCGTTCTCCCGCGTGATTTGCAGTCGTTCCATCAGGACGCCGATCGCCGTGTTGATCTCGCGTTCCGCGGTCAACGCAGTACGCAACTCTTGCTCCCGGGCGCGCGCGGATCTGAGCTCCCGAGCGAGCGAGGATACGGCGCGAATCGTCGGTATGACGTTCTCCGCAACGCGAGTGCAAAGGCGAGCGACGACGCCGGTCGGGTAGGGTGCGCACTCGACGCCGTCGCCCTCCGTGAGCAACACGCTGTGCAAAGCGTGCTGCTCGAAACATGCGCGAGCCAGGTCGGGTCCGCTCATGTCCGGAAGCCGCTCGTTGGAGACGAGGAGTGCGATCGGATGCTGCGCGGCGATGGTGAGTGCATCGCACGCCGACCGTGCTTCCATGACGCTCAGTCCGGATTCGCGAAGCGCTCCGCTGATCGAGATCGTCGGTTCCGCCGCGGCGACCAACAGGCTACTCATCTCATGAGCATTCGAACCGAAGCAGTTGGCCACAGACTTTCCGCGCATACGAAGCCATTGGATGTTCTTCTCAGTGAACCCGTCGCGGTGAGGGCTTGGGCACCATGTGCCGGGCACCTTCTATTGCGACTGGGCTGGGCAAACCGCGGGAGGAGGGCGGAGGCTGGAGAGATGCTAGCGGGCGTTCGAGAGCAGGTAAACACCGGCATCGGACAGCGGAGAACGCAGGGTGCGAGAGCAAGCGGCCTCGATGCATGTGCGCTCGTGGAACTCCGCGAGGCGTTACGTGGATTTCCGGACATCGATACGACATCTGAAACCGGCTTTACAACGCTTCACGATGACCTCGCAACGAGTCGTCATCCGAGCGAGGCGACGAGAGTTGAGCGGGATCCGCGCGTGGGATCGTCGCCGGCCGGATCAAATTTGGCGCGCCCCATGCGGAGAAATGTCTTGTCCTCCTAAATGCGAATCATTATCATCTTTCGCGTTTGCGTTTCCGAGCGCGCTGTTCGCCCTTAGCTCGGTTCCAAGACATCGCCAGCCATCCGCCGCAGCCCGCGTGCGGCTAGCCAGCCCTCTATCTCGCAATCTAGGACATGGGGAGTTGGCGCATGCGCTGCGTTTCGTCTGTATTTTGCTTTGGCGCTCTGCTGCTTACGAGCGTTGCCGTCGCTCAGGACTCGTCTTCAGTTTCGCCGCTCGATGGGCGGAGCAGCGTTCCCGTTCAAACGCTGCGCAAGGTGAGCGTCACGGCGACGCGCGCTCCCGAGGAGCTCACCGCGATTCCGGCGACGGTCAGCGTCATCGCCGATGAGGAGATCGAGCGCGAGCTCGCGCGCGACATCAAGGACTTGATCCGATACGAGCCCGGTGTTTCGGTCGGCAACGACGGCACTCGCTTCGGCCCGGCCGGTTTCAACATTCGCGGTATCGAGGGTAATCGGATCGCGATGCGCATCGACGGCATTCGCGTGAACGATGCGTTCGATATCGGCAGCTTCTCCAGTGCGCGCCGCAATCTCGTCGATCTAGGCATCCTCGAAACCGTGGAGATCGTGCGCGGTCCGGCCTCCGCGTTGTACGGCTCGGATGCGATCGGCGGTGTCGTGAGCTTCGTGACGAAAGATCCGGCCGATGTGCTCGCAGGCGAAGAGAGTGCCCTGCGCGTGAGATCGGGCTATCGGGGCGACAGCGACACGTGGGATGTCGCTTCGATGTTTGCCGTCGGCAACGAGCGGTTAAGCGCATTCGCGCACTATCGCCATGCGGAAGGTGCCGAGCTCGACAACCGGGGCCGCGCATCCGCGTCCGGCGGCCCGCGTACCGCGCCGAATCCGCAAGACCGCAAAGAGAACGGTGCGCTCGGCAAGATCGTCTGGCGCCCGAGCGATGCGCACGCGTTCGAGTTGACGGTTACCTATGACGAAGACGAGAACGTCACGAACATTCTCTCCGCGCGCGGCCGCGGTGCGGGCGCATTCGCGAACATCTTCGTCGTCGGGCAGGAAGGGGAGGACACGCAGCAGCGCGCGCGCAGCTCGCTCGAGCATACGATGTCGATTCCGACGCCGCTCTTCGACGCAATCGAATGGCGCGTCTCCTGGCAGGAGACGCAGGTCGAGCAGAGAACGCTCGAGGAGCGCTACTCGTTTTCGCTCGGCCCGGACTCCACGGTGTTCCGCGATCGCCTGTTCGAGTTCGACCAGACGACGTTCGGAGCGGACGTGCTCGCGCGTAAGCAGTTCTCGACCGGCGCCGTGGAACACTCGCTGATCTACGGCATTGACCTATTGCGAACCGACACGGAGCAGCTTCGCGACGGCCGACAAACGACTCGAGCGACAGGTGCGGTTACGAGCAGCATCCCGCCCGACGATTTCCCAGTGCGCGACTTTCCGAAGACCCGCACGGATCAGCTTGCCTTCTACGTGCAGGACGAGATGGCGCTTGCAGACGGCGCGGTGGTGCTCACGCCGGGTATCCGCGTCGACTATTACGATCTCGAGCCCGAGCTGGACGATGTGTTCCTCGCCGACAATCCGGGATTCGCCGCCGCGGACCTGCG
>JAAYXG010000207.1 GCA_012516015.1 Lysobacteraceae bacterium
CCGATCAAGTCAGCCGCATCGAGCTTCGCTACGACACGTTCGCCGAAGAGCTGTCCTCCATCCTGCAACGCCATGCGACGATGCCGCGCGCCGGTCAGAGCGCGAGTGCCGCGGAGGCGCGCGCATGACCCCCGTGCCGATGCGGCGCAGCCGCCGCTTGATGGCGGAGATCAACGTCGTGCCCTACATCGACGTGATGCTCGTCTTGCTCATCATCTTCATGGTCACCGCACCGCTGCTCACCCAGGGCATCAAGGTCGACTTGCCGAAGGCGGGCGCCGAGCCGCTTCCGGAAGACATGAGCGAGCACCAGCCTCTGGTACTGAGCGTAGACGCGCAGGGAGGCTACTACCTCAACATCGGCGGCGACGAAGAAACGGCGATCGAGCCTGACGCCGTCATCGAACGGGTATCGGCGGTATTGCGGCGAGAGCCGAAGACACCGGTGCTCGTGAAAGCGGACCGCAGCGTGCCGTACGGCAGCGTCGTCGAGGGCATGGTGCTGCTGCAGGAATCCGGTGCGGAAAAAGTCGGATTCATCACGGATCCGCGCGATACCGAGCGGCGTCGGGGCAATCGTTGAGTCGATGCTCGAATTCCTCCGTCAGCACTGGGTTTACCTGTTTGGGGCGTTGCTGCTGCACGTTCTCTTCGCAGCCGTCTTCGGCCTGACCATGATTCAGCTATCGCGCAACGCGCCGCAACCGCAGCTCGCGATTCAAGCGGTGGTCGTCGACCAATCGGCGTTGGCGAAGCCGGCCCAGGACCGTGCGCGAGAGCAGGAGCGGTTGCGCCGAGAACGAGAGCAAGCGCTCGCCGCTGAGCGTGAAAAGGCGCTCGAAGAGCAGCGGCGCCTGGAAGAAGAGGTCGTACGTCAGGAAGCGGAACGACGCGCCGAACGCGAGCGTCAGGCCGAGCAGCAGCGGCGCGTCGAGGAAGAGCGGCGCCGTCAGGCGGAAGAACAGCAGCTACGTCAACGACAAGAAGAGCAGCGGCGTCGCGAAGCGGAAGCGGAAAAGCGGCGTCTCGCTGAGGCCGAGCGCAAGCGTGCCGAAGAGATCAAGCGTAAGCAGGAAGAAGAGGCGAAGAAGCGCCGTGCGGCCGAGGAAGCACGCGCCCAGGCTGCGCGTGAAGAGGAACTTCGCCGCCAGCTCGCGGCCGAAGAGGAGCTCATGGAAGCTCGAGGCTCCTCGGCCATGTCTCAGTACGCTGCACTGATCAAACAGCACGTCGAGCGACGCTGGATCAAGCCTCCTTCGACGCGGCCCGACCTCGACTGCGAGGTTAGAGTTTCCCAGGCGCCGGGAGGCACGGTGCTATCGGCGCAAGTCACGCGCTGTAATGGCGATTCGGCCGTTAGACAATCGATCGAGACGGCCGTCATGCGCTCGTCGCCGTTGCCTCAACCGTCGGATCCGCGCTTGTTCGAACGTACTTTGCTGCTGCAGTTCAAAGCAGAAGATTGAGAGAGGAGACTGACTGCATGATGAAGGCTCTCTTGAGGACCGCCGGCTGTGCGATGCTCCTGCTCGTCGCGACGAGCGTGCGTGCGCAACTCGTCATCGAGATCACGCGCGGGCAAGAAGACGCGGTACCGATCGCAATCGTGCCGTTCGGATGGGAATCGACCGAAGGCGCTCCGTTCGATATCGCCGAAGTCGTCGCAGCGGACCTGCAACGAAGCGGCCGATTCGCGCCGCTCGATCGCAAGGATATGATCGACCGACCGACCCGGGGCGATCAGATTCGCTTTCAGGATTGGCGCTATCTCAAGAGCGACTTCATCGCGGTCGGGCGCTTGATGCCGGACGGCCCGGATCGCTATGCGAGCGAGTTCGAGCTGTACAACGTGCTCACCGGCCAGCGGTTGACCGGTCATCGCTTGACCGCATCGACCTCGTCGCTGCGCGCGATGGCCCACCGCATATCCGACATCATCTTCGAGCAGCTCACGGGCATTCGCGGCGCATTCTCCACGCGCATCGCCTTCATCAGCGTGGAAGGCGCACCGCCGCAGCAGCGCTACAAGCTCGTGGTCGCGGATGCGGACGGAGAGAACCAACAAGTCATCACGAGCTCGAACGAGCCGCTCATGTCGCCCGCATGGTCGCCGGACGGACAAAGCCTCGCTTACGTCTCGTTCGAGAACAAGGTTTCGGCCATCTACGTGCAGACGTTGCGTACGGGCGAGCGGCGACGCGTTTCGGCGCGCTCCGGCATCAACGGCGCACCGGCTTGGTCGCCCGACGGCCGTACGCTCGCACTCACGCTCTCGCGGAAGGACGGCGACGTCGATATCTACACTTTGGAGCTCGCGAATCAGACGCTCACGCGCATGAGCTTCGATCCCGGCATCGACACGGAACCAACGTGGTCGCCGGACGGTCGCAAGATCTACTTCATGTCCGATCGCGCGGGCGGTCCGCAGATCTACGAGATCGACGTCGATCAGCCGAATCGTGCCAGGCGCGTGACGTTCGAAGGCGGGTACAACGCCCGTCCGCGATTGTCGCCGGACGGCAAACGGCTCGCCGTCGTGCACCTCGATCGGGGGAACTTCCGGATCGCGACGGTCGATTTGGCCACGAAAGCGGTCCAAGTGCTGACGGACGGGCGTCAGGATGAGAGCCCGAGCTTCGCACCGAATGGCGCAACGCTCATCTATGCCACGCAAGACCGTGGCCGAGGCGTGCTCGCGACCGTATCCATCGACGGTCGGGTTCGCCAGAAGCTGGCCGCCAGCTCGGGCGATGTGCGCGAACCGGTGTGGTCGCCGTTTCCGCCCGACTCGCGCGCTCGGCCGTGAGCGAAACGTGTAATCGAGCGGCAGGCGAATCACGGCACGTTGTTGTCGTGGTCGCGTGCAACGGCTTGTGGCAGAATTTCGCGGCTTCCAGCCGTGCAAAGCGTCGATGGTGGACGCGGGCCGCGGGCCCGTCGCCCGACTTCAGTCCTTTCGTACCTAGGAGAACGGAATGCGTGTAGCGCAGCTTTTGCTGATCGTGTTGAGCGGCCTGGCACTCGCGGGGTGTCCGAAAAAGCCGCAAACGATCCCCGAGAGTCAAATGCCAGAGCAGGCGGGCACGACCGATACCGGCGGGTCGCTCGACAGCGATGTCTCGGGTAGCGTGTTGAGCGCAGATGAGGCCGCGCTGCAGGAAGCACAACGCGTAGGGACCGTTATTTACTTCGACTACGACCGGGCCGAGATCAAGCCCGAGTTCGTCCCTATCGTCGCCGCTCATGCGAAATATCTGAATGGCGGTGCGAATCGGCGGGTCCGCCTCGAAGGGCACTCGGACGAACGCGGCTCGCGCGAGTACAACATCGGTTTGGGCGAACGCCGCGCACAGGCCGTACGGCGTGCGTTGATGCTGCAAGGAGTCACCGAAGCGCAGATTACGACCGTGAGCTATGGCGAGGAGCGCCCCGCAGTGCAAGGGAGCGACGAGTCCGCGTATTCGAAGAATCGCCGCGTCGAGCTCGTCTACGCGCGCTGAGCAACCGGACATGATGATGAAGCTGCACGCACTCCTTTCACGATCGTTCCTGCCGCTCGCCGCGTGCGCACTGCTCGTCGGTTGCGCCAGCACGCCGCCCGAAGAAGATCCCGTCGTGCAGAAGCTGACGGAGCTGGACGGGCGACTGCTGCGGATCGAACGGGTGTTGGCGAATCAGAGCCTGCTCGATTTGTCGCAGCGGATCGAAGCTGCGAACACAGAAGTGCGCGTATTGCGCGGACAACTGGACGAGCTGCAGCACTCGCTCAATCAGACGCAGGATCAGCAGCGCCAGATGTATGCCGACGTGGATCGTCGGCTTGCAGCGGTCGAAGGCGGTGCAGTCGGCAGCGCCTCGCTCGGATCCTCCGGCGGCGGCTCGGGATTGCCGATCCCGCAGGGAGACGATCGAGCGAACTATCAGGCGGCTTTCGATCTATTGAAGGATGGCAAGTATCAGGAAGCGGTGCGCGGATTTTCGCA
>JAAYXG010000022.1 GCA_012516015.1 Lysobacteraceae bacterium
CCCGTGATGGAGCCGTTCATGCGCGAGGCCGGCCGCGATCTGGCCGATGAAGCGGCCGGCGTCCGAATAGCCGGTCTGAACGGCCAGCCGTCCGCGCTTGGTCACATGGTCGCGGTAGGCTTCCTCCGCGAGCAGGCGCTGAACGAGGCGCTGTCCGGATTCGAGCGCCGCCGGCGTTTCGAACAGCGGCGAGATGTCGACGATCTCGGATACGCCGAACAGTTTGGCGAAGTAGAGCGCGATCAGGATTGTCGCCGGGCTCTCGCTTTCCGCGATGAGGTATCGGATCGGGGTTTCCGAATCCACGTATTTCATGATTTGAGCGACAAGCGCGAACTGGCGGATGGCCGTCGCGTTCTCGAGATCCAGCGTCTCGAAGTTGACCTGCTCGGGCTTCACCGACTGGATCATCTCGACGATGCGCGCGAGCGCCTGCCGCTCGGTAAGGTCGCGCGTCCAGCTTTCGTGCACGAAGGCTCGGAATGCGTTGTTGATCTGCACGGCGTTGACGCGCACGTGGATATGGCTCATGCCGAGCCCGGTGGCCCGCAAAAGCCCGCCGAGCGACGCCAGCGCGATCTTTGCTTCCGTGCTCGGCGCCGCCGCCATCACCTGTTCAAGCAGCGTCAGTACCGGTTCGGCGGTCGTCAGGTTGTGCGCTTCGCCTTCCGTGATGATATTGGCGGCGTCCGCAAGCGTGGTGCCCTCGCCGCCGACGCTTTCGAGCGCCTTGATGTGCTTTTCGACCGCGGCGATCGCAAGGTCGAGCTTGCCCGTCACCTGGCGCTGCAGAAGCACCATCTCGGACTCCTCGCCAAGCAAATCCTTGAGCGCGAGGAAGCGCTCCCGGATGTCGGCAAGAGCCGCCTCCTTCTCCTTCAGGCGAACGATGAAGGAAAATGCCCAGTTGATGTCCGTGCGGCCGTCGAGGTCGTAGCCGACCCACGAGGCGAACGTTGCAAGCTGCGGCTTGAGGGTGAACGCGCGGTCCCCGTAAGCCTTGTGAGCGGTCGCGAAGAAATCGCCGAGCACGTCCATATAGGCGCTGCGAAGATTACGAATTGCCGCCTGCACGCGCTCGCGCTCATAATCGAGCGTCAAATCCGGATCGGGCCTGTGTGGAATGCCAAGCGGCTTGCCATCGTAGCTGTCGGAAACGGCGATCTCGGCAAGCCGGTTCGAAAGGTCTTCCGAAAGTCCGAACGTCGGGTGAGCGGTAAAGACGATGCCGTTTCGGGCGCGCGCAAAGCGCGCGCTGAATTTCTCGAAGCCCGAGTCGCTCGTATCCTCGGCGAGCTGAGCGATGAAGTCGGAGAATTCCTGGCTCGTAGTCTCGTCGTTTTCGAGGCCGATCTGCTCCCGAAGCAGAAACGCGCGATGCACAAGCGCACTGTCCATGAGGCGCGTCGAGAGCGCCTTCAGGTCGTCGAAACGGATGTCTCCGGCTTCGAGCCGCCGCGAAAGATTAAAGGCAACGCCTGAAACGGGATTGAGGGACGGTTGGTCTGGAATCTGCGCCCGGAGCGATTTGAGCTCGTTGCGTAGTGCCGTCTCGTCCAGAGCCTTGCCGTCGGATGGCTGCGTCTTCGACATCGTGTTCTCCTCAACCGCCCCACC